>NZ_JARWCR020000031.1:0-93324 GCF_029846695.2 Bradyrhizobium nivariense
ACTCCGTTACACCATCAATGTGAGGGACGACCGCCAACCTTCCAGCCAAGCCGCGCGACGCGCGCCATCACATAGCGCCGTAGCTAGCGCGGCTTGGCTGATGAGGCGGGCCCGTTACCCCATCTACGAGACTGTCCGCTTGGCACGACCGCGCATCTCACATACGCTTCGCCTCAGCCCGCGCCATCAATCAGAACAGACGGGCATCGAGGAAACAGCCATGGAATCCATCCGCGTCTGCACCCACGCAGGGCCGGGCTCGGAGCCCGTCATCCGCACCGTGCCATGGCCGAAGGTCGGCAAGAAGGCCGCGCTGATCAAGGTCGGCGCCTGTGGTGTCTGCGGCACCGATCTGCACATTCTCAAAGGTCATTGGCCGAAGCCGCTGCCCTGGCCGTTCACGCTCGGCCACGAGCTCGGCGGAATCATCGTCGAATGCGGCGACGAATTCACCGAGGACTTCATGAGCAAGCCGCTCACGGTCGGCTCGAAAGTGATGATCCCGCCGCTGATGCCCTGCGGCCGCTGCTACTACTGCATCCATTATCCGCAGACCGCCAACAAATGCCTGACGCCGGTTTATTACGGCCGCTATCTCGGCTTCGATAAACCACCTCACATGTGGGGCGGCTGGGCAGAGTATGTCTATGTCGATCTCGACATGCTGCCGGGCACCAAGATCTACAAGCTGCCCGACGACATGTCGCTGCGGTTAGGGGCGCTATCGGAGCCGCTGACCTCCTGCATCCGCGCCTTCAACCGCGCCAGCCGCGCCGGCGGTTTTTCCTGGGGCGACACGGTGGTGATCCAGGGCTCGGGCCCGATCGGCATTCTCGCAGTCGCTGCAGCATTGGAGATGGGAGCAGGGCGCGTGATCTGCGTCGGTGCGCCGGAACAGCCGCGGCTCAAGCTTGCGCGCGAATTCGGCGCGGAGGCCACGGTGAACATCGACGAGCTGAAGTCACCACAAGATCGCATCGCCCGCGTGCGCGACATCGTCGGGGGCTTCGGCGCCGATCTGGTGATGGATTGTTCGGGCCATCCGACCGCCGGCCCCGAAGGCATCGAGATGCTGCGCGACGGCGGCACCTATGTCGAGATGGGCCAGTTCACCGACGCCGGATCGATCGAGACGTCCTGGCACCGCATCTGCACCAAGGACCTCAACGTGCTGGGATCCTGGGGCTTTACCGGCAACGATCTGCCGCTCGGCGTCGACATGCTCTATCGCACCCGCAACAAATATCCCTGGCTGAAGATGCAGACGATCTATCCGTTCACGGAAGCGGGCGTCGCGCAGGCGGTCGCGGACGCGATGGCGATGAAGACGGTGAAGTCGACCATCGTGCCGTGGCCGGAGCTGGTGGAGTGAGAAATTCGTAGCCCGGAGGGAGCGCAGCGTAATCCGGGGTTCTCGCTTGTGGCTCCCCGTATTCCGCTACGCTCCATACGAGCTACGTGCGGATGAAAGGGCATGATGATGGACGAGACAACCGAACGAGACCCACGCACGCGCTCGCCGTTCACCGCCATCCGCGCGATCGACTACACCGTCATCTTCGTGCGCGACATGGCGGCGATGCGGCGCTTCTACGAGGATACCCTCGCGTTTCCGCTGCTGCGTGAGCTCTCGCCGAACTGGATCGAGTACGGCTTGGGCGCCAACACGCTGGCTCTTGCAAAGCCGAGCCGGACCGGGGCCGATGCGCCGACGCCAGCGGGCAGTGCCTCGCTGCAACTGGCCTTCAAGGTGTCCGCGGCCGAAGTCGATGCGTGCGCCGACGAACTCGTACAACACGGCGTTGCGCTGTTGTCGCCGCCGACGAACCAGTCGTTTGGGCATCGGACGCTGTTCTTCCGCGACCCCGACGGCAATCTTTTGGAGATCTATGCGGAGATCTGAAGCGGGGGAGGTGGGGCCCTGCCCAAAAAGTTCCATCGGAAATCCGCGACTTATTCACGCTGTGGTGAAACTTAGGTCCCAGTTCCGGCTTTCAGTTCGCAGGAGAGGTATCGTGAAGCGAATCCTGAAACCGGTCACTTACATCCTGGCGGCTATCTACTTCCTGGTGGATGCGGTCTTCATGGCCGTGGCGAGGCCGATTTCGCGCTGGCTTGGGCGGCATCTCGAATTCAAGCGATTGCGAGCCTGGATCAGATCGCTGCCGCCTTATCCCTCGCTCGCCTTGTTTTCCGTGCCCGTGATCATTCTGGAGCCGATCAAGCCTGTGGCGGCTTATCTCGCGGCAACTGGTCAGTTCGTGAGCGGCGCAGCAACGTTCATCGTCGGTGAGCTGCTCAAGCTCGTGCTGGTCGAGCGCCTGTTCCATCTCACGCGTGACAAGCTGATGAGGATCCCGGCTTTCGCCTGGGCCTATGGGAAGTTCGCCGAGGTGAGAGCGTGGCTGCAAGCAACCGAAGCCTGGCGTGCCATCCGCGCCTTGAGCCGCGCGGCGAGGGACACTGTTGCGCGGGCAAGAGCAAGGCTGGCGGGCGGCTTCAGCAGGCTGGTGACCTCCAGGGATTAAAACAAGGGGGATTAGAACAAGCGAGCCACCCTCTATGCGAGCTTGCGCGCCGCGGCCGTGGCCTTGTCGCCCGTGTTCGGCGTGCCGGTCGGCTCGATCAGCAGGAGATGGACCTCCTCGCGTGCCACCGGACGATGCTCGACACCTTTGGGCACGACATAGAGTTCGCCCGGACCGAGCGTCACCGTGCGATCCCGCAATTCGATGTCCAGACTGCCTTTCAGGACGAGAAAGAAATCGTCGGTGTCGTCGTGCTTGTGCCAGGTGAACTCTCCCTTCACCTTCACCACCATCACGTCGCAGTCGTTGAAGTTCGTGATTGTGCGCGGCGACCAGAAGTCTTGAAAGGTCGCGAGCTTGTCTGAAAGGGATATCCCGTCGGCCATGTTTCACCCGTGTCTTGCTCTCTCGTGAGGCACGATTTGGGATCGAAATGTCGACGAGACAAGACGTGTATGCCTCATTCAGTTGATGGTTTGATCGCGAGCAACTTAGGCGGGATCACCGCGAAAATCTGCTGTTTTGGCCCAAAAGCTCTCCGGATGCGGTAAAACGGAGCAAAAGCGGCGGACGGAGCCATCCGCGAGCTGTTCACCGTGTCGCTAAAGCCATGCGTCATAGGCATGGTGCTTTGCCCCCGCTTGGCGTAAAGAGCATCTAAATCAAATCACCACGCGTGCGGCTGGACCATTTGCCGCCTACGCAGCTTCAGGTCGCGCGGCTCAACGTTCCGCGCCTGGACCAACCAAGGTTTTATCCCGTGTCTTTCCCGACCATGAGTCCGCCGCTCGCCCGAGCTTTGGCCGAGCGCAACTACGACCGTCCGACCCCCGTTCAGCTCGCCGTGCTCACGGACGAAGCCACTGACCGCGACCTGCTGGTTTCGGCCCAGACCGGCTCCGGCAAGACCCTGGCCTATGGGCTGGCCATGGCCAAGGATCTGCTTGATGCCGAGCGGTTCGAGCGGGCGGGTGCACCGCTTGCCCTGATCGTGGCGCCGACCCGCGAGCTTGCCTTGCAGGTCCATCGCGAGCTGGCGTGGCTGTACGAGCATGCGAGCGGGCGCGTCGTCTCCTGCGTCGGCGGCATGGACCCGCGGCGCGAGCAGCGCGAGCTTGCCGCGGGCGCCCACATCGTCGTCGGCACGCCCGGCCGATTGTGCGATCATTTGCGCCGCGGCCGTCTCGATATCTCCGAGTTGAAGGTCGTCGTGCTCGACGAGGCCGACGAGATGCTCAATCTCGGCTTTCGCGAAGACATGGAGTTCATCCTCAAGACCACGCCGGACACGCGCCGCACCCTGATGTTCTCGGCGACATTCCCGCGCGGCATCGTCGCGCTGGCCAAGCAGTACCAACAGCAGGCGTTTCGGATCGAGGTCGCCGGCGACGAAGGCGGACACGCCGATATCGAGTACCGCGCGATCCGGATCGCGCCCGGCGATGCTGAGCACGCGGTCGTCAACGTGTTGCGCTTCTACGAGGCGCCGAGCGCTCTGGTGTTCTGCAGCACCCGCGATCACGTCAGGCATTTGCAGGCGGCGCTGCTGGAGCGCGGCTTCTCCGTGGTCGCGCTATCAGGCGAATTGACGCAGAACGAGCGAACCACGGCGCTGCAGTCGCTGCGGGACGGACGTTCGCGCGTCTGCGTGGCGACCGACGTCGCCGCCCGCGGCATCGACCTGCCGAGCCTCGACCTCGTCATTCACGCCGACCTGCCCAACGACGCCGAGGTCATGCAGCATCGCTCCGGCCGCACCGGCCGCGCGGGCCGAAAGGGGACGAGTATCCTGCTGGTGCCGCCCGTGCGACGGCGGCGTGCGGAAATGCTGCTGAATAGCTCGGGGATCGACGCGGTCTGGGGGACCGCGCCGCAGCCGGATGAGATCCGCAAGCTCGATCACGAGCGCATGAAGGACGTGTTGTTCACGGAAGAGACGACCGCCGACGATCTGGCGCTGGCGCAGGCGCTATTGGCCGAGCGGTCGGCTGAGGATATCGCCGCGTCACTCGCACGGCTCTATCGCGCGCGGCTGCCGTCGCCCGAAGACATCATCGATCCCGGCGAGCGGAGCAGCCGGCCGCGCGACGATCGCGGTCGCAACGATGCCCGCGCGCCGCGCGACGATTTTCGTACGCCGCGCGACGATGTCCGCGCTTCGCGCGGCGATGATCGCCCCGAAAGGGCTCGACCCAAATCGGGAAAATCGTCGTCGAAACATGGCATGGCGGAGGGCAGCGTCTGGTTCCGGGCCAACATCGGACGAAAAAAGAACGCGGAAGCGCGCTGGCTCTTGCCGATGATTTGCCGTCGTGGCGGCATTGACAAGGGCGACATCGGCGCCATCAAGATCATGGACACGACGACCGAGTTCGAAATTTCCGAGCGGGTCGCGGAATCCTTCGCTGCCAAGATCAAGCGTCCGGACAAGGAAGACAATATCCGCCTCGAATCGATGGCGGATGCGCCGCAGCGGCAAGCGCCTCCGGAAGAGCGGTCAAAGCCGCCTCGGCGCGAGAGCGGCGACGGCGATCATCGTGCACGTCGCGACGATCGCGGGCGCGACGCGAGTGAATTCAAGCCACGCGGCAAGGCTCATGGCGAGCGAGTGCCGAAATTCGACGATGCTCCTTCTTTCGGCAAGAAAAAGAAGCATAAGAACAAGCCCGGCCACGCAGAGCCGCCTTCGGTCACGCCGTGGTCTGAGAAGGGCGCGTCGGGAAAGAAGGCGAAGAAAAAATATCGGGGCTGAACTGCAGTCCTACAGAGCGCCTGCGTGAGCCGGGCTGACCGGGCAGGGACGTTACGTCGCAGCGAGGTCGCGCAGCATATAGGTCGCGCTGTCGCCGTAGGACGCAAGCTCTTCACGCAGCTCCGCATCCGCCGTGACTGGCCGAAAGCCGAGACGTTGCCACAGCGGCTGCGTGGCGTAGACCGACACCAATGCGAGCGTCGCGATCCCTGACGCGCGCGCGAGTTGCTCGATCGCCACGACATAGTACGCGCGCGACGCCGCCGCGAAAGTCGGGCAGCACGGCGACGTCGTGCACATAGAGGCAATCCGCATGACCGGGCAGTTGTTCGAGGAAGCCGTCGAGCGGCGGAATCCGGTGCTGCGTCCAGGGATGGGTGAGTCCGTAGCCGACGATCCCGTCATCTGCGGCAAGCACGCGGCAGCCGTCAGGATAGAGCCGCATCTTTTCCGCGAACACCTCGGAGCGTTCTGGCAGATCAGGGTGGATGCGCGCTGCGATCGCGCTGATCGCCGGGAGGTCGGAGGCGCGCGCGGGACGCCAATGCGGCTTGCTCATCTGGATCCGTCGTTCCGTCTCTATCATCCCGGTTTATTCCGATGCGACGATCCGCGCAGCAAAAAATATCTTTGCCTCCGTTGCAGGAATACGACGGCTCGCGCGGCGTCCTACCCATGCAAGCCCATTGCATGACAGGAGAGACCATGACGATTTCCTTGATCCGCCTCGCGCTCACGCTCGCAATATCGCTCGCGATGGTTCCCGCCGCATTCGCCGCGTCGCCGGCCAAGACCGGCAAGACCGACAAGGGCAACGTGCTCACCGACGCCAAGGGCATGTCGCTCTATACTTTCGACAAGGACGCGGACGGCAAGTCCGCCTGCAACGGTCCGTGTGCGACCAACTGGCCGGTGCTGAAGGCCGAGGCCAGCGATGCTGCGGCCGACGGTTACACCGTCATCATGCGCGACGACGGCTCGAAGCAGTGGGCCTACAAAGGCAAGCCGCTCTACACCTTCGCCAAGGATACGAAGCCCGGCGACATCACCGGCGACGGCTTTCTGAACGGCGCCTGGCATCTGGCGATGCCGTGATGGATTCGCTAGCGCAGGGACCGGAAAAGTGCAAAGCGGTTTTCCGAAAAGATGATGCTCAAACAACAACCTAAAGCGCGATGATGATTCATCCTCATCTCATCGCGCTTTAGCGCAGGGACCGGTGGGTTAGATCGACTGGACCGCGTGCTCGCTTCACCTCTCCCGCTAGCGGGCGCTTGCGGGGGAGGCAGGGGCGCATCCTGATCGCGCAGAGGCGCGATGCCTGCGACGTTCCGATCACGCAGGCGGCGCCGGCACCAGTCCATAGCGCAGCATCGTCTCTTTCATCTTCGCGGGATCGGGTGGCGCGCCGGCCGACAGGAGCGCGGCCATCTCGGTGAAATATCGTGGTCCCAGCACCCCGGGGCTCAGGATGCACAGGCAGGTCGCAGGCCCCGTCGAACGGTTGGTAAAGCCGTGCACGATGCCGCGCTTGATGAAGACTGAGGCTCCTGGGGCGAGATCGTTCTGCTGGCCGTCGATCGTCCAGGTCGAGACGCCGGACAACCCGTAGATCGTTTCGTCCCAGCGGTCGTGATAATGCGGGATCGGCATCCGCGCATTCGGCTGCAACGTCATTTCGAAGATATCGACGCTGCCGCCGGTGTCATCCTTGCTGTGCAGGAAGCGGAGCTGAAGCGAGCCGAAATTGATGATATCGGCATGGTCGTTTCGTCCAGGTGAGAGGCTGCATCGAGATCGCGGCGCTCGCTCACGTCGAAAACGAGAACGACCGCAGCCTCCTCATACACCATCAGCCCACGTGCGACCGGCCAATTTGTTGCACAGGGACCGCTGCAGGCCGACCTGCCGGTTGCGTAAGCGGCAGAACATTCCGGCTCAGACGGCTACGGGATCGACGGCTCTGAACAGCTCGCCGGCGCTGATCTTAAGTTGGCGCGTGCAATGGCAGCAACTTCAAAGGTGCAGAATGCTGCCCGCGCCGCAGCAACACATGATTCGAATTAATTCAAGTCAAGAGTCCGAAAGCGAACCGAAGCTTCGACCTTCGTCGGCCATAGTTGGCTCCGGCAGGGGGCGAGAGCGGCTTATCCGCAGCAGCATCCCACCATCGTGAAAGTAGGGGCACTGGTGTCCCGGTGCAGTACGCACCTGGGCGCGTCGGGGAGTCTTCAATCCATTATCTAGTTTCGCTTGAAAGGATGAATGCCCGTGAGTGATGCCAATGTGAAAGCCGAGACGAATGCCGCTCCGCTGAATGGGACGGCAAACGGAAATGCAAACTTCAAGTTCGACCTACCGTTTTTCAACATCCAGGCGATCTTCGGCGATCTCGCCGCGCCGGCCGCCACGCGGGCCAAGGCAAATTTCGAGCAGATGAAGGCGACTTCCGAGGAGATCACCGGAGCTCTCTGCGACGCCTGTTCGACCAATGCCAAGCGTGCCGCCGATTACGGCACCAAGGTCATCGAAATATCCAACGCCAATACCAGCTCCGCGCTGGAATTCCTCTCCCAGCTTGCAGACGCGAGGTCGTTTGCGGACCTCGTGAGCCTCTCCAGCGCTCACGGCCGCAAGACCTTTGAAGCGGCTTCCGCCCAGAATCGGGAGCTTTGGGATCTGGCCCAGAAGGCCGCGACCGAGACGGCCGAGCCGATCAAGAACAGCTTCAACCGGGTTCTGCATAGGGCTGCTTAAAATCGAAGCTACTGGCCGCGTGGATCGGCTGGACGAGCGTCTTCGCGAGAAGAGACGCCGTCCAGCCGGTGGCGGCCAGCCTCGCCGTGAGGTGATGCCAAGCTGGAGGGAAATCAGGATGGGTATGGTGATGATCAAGTGTCCGGAAACGGGGAGCGCAATTCCAACGGGCATCGAGATGGATGGCGAAAGGTTTCGCTGCAGTACTGTGTTCTTTTCGCGCACCTATTGCCGGATGTGCGCGGCGACGCACGAGTGGTTCGCCAGGGAGGCCTGGGTTTACGAGTCGGCCTTGGCGAACGGGAAGTCCGGGGGCGGGCAGCCGTCGCGCGCCGGCGCGGCGTGAAGGAGCCTTAACGCATCCTGCGAAACGATCCGATCGATCCTGCGGCTCATCACCTTGTAGCACTCGCATGCGACGACCTGGAGCCGTTGCCTGTCGATCTCGAGTTGGCCGCGTCGATTGGATTTGATCGCCCTTGATGTTCGAAGTGCACTCACGACGTGCGTGACCGTGGTACGCCGGACGCCGAGCAATTCCGACAACGTTTCCTGGGTCAAGGGCAGGACGTCACCGCCATCCGTCCGATCGTGAATGTGCAGCAGCCAGCGGGCGAGGCGCGCTTCGACGGAGTGCAGCGCATTGCAGGCCGCGACGTGCAGGAATTGCGTCATCATCGCCCTGGTGACAATCTGAACCGCGCTTGCGACGGCGGGACTGCGTTCGAGCATCGCGTGAAATCGCGCGGGCGAGATCTGCAGTGCGGTCCCGGCCACGCGGACAACCGCGGTCAGGGGGGATCGGACGGGCCCGAGCGCCGTCATGAGTCCGATGACGCCGTCGTTGCCGATCACCGCGGTTGCGGCCGTTTGTCCGTTCGGCATCTCCATGATGAGGGCGATCGCGCCGCTGCAGGGGAAGTAGAGGTGTTCGATCCGGTCGCCCGATCGAACCAGGACTGCGTCGTGCAGGAGCGGTACTTTCCGCAAATGCGGTGCAAGCAAAGCGAAGTCGGCCGGCGGTAACGCAGCTAACAGGCGATTACCAACTCTGGTTGCGTGCTCCATCATGGGAATCGCCCCTCGACGGAGGCCCGGCGGCTAGCAAACGCATCGTCTCCGACCGAGCCGCGTTGCCGCGCAGACGCTTGCGACAGCAGGCGGATCAACGCACGTCAACAGGCAAGGTTCCAATCGCGGATCGCGAGCCTGCGCGCCGGCGGAGGCCGGCGCGTCTGACTGCGATGAAGATCGGGCGGCTTGCAAACGCTGCGCGCCCTGACACGAGGTTACTCCTACCTCAACCCCTCATACACCATCAGCCCGCGTGCGATCTGCAGTTTGCGGATCGCGCGTGGCAACAGTTTTTCCGGCTGGTGCAGATAGCGCCAGGAGGTGAGGGTGAACACGCCGAGCGCGCCGCATTCGTCGTCGAACGGAGCGAGTACGCCGGTGACGCTGACAGGCGTGTGCGGGCGGGCGTTGAACGGGAGCAGCAGCAGCTCGAGATGCGCCTTGCTGCCGTCCTCGCGCGCGGCGGTGACGCCGGCGATGGCGCCGAGGCTCTCGTCGGCGACGATCGTCGTGATCTCCTCGATCTCGCGGCGGCTGGCCTCGTTAAACAGCGCCGCAAAGCTCGAGTCCTTGAGGTCGCAGCCGGCGAGCGCGCAGACACGCGTGCCGGCGACGCGGAACGGGAAGCCGAGATTGCGCTCGCAGGACAGCACGAAGATGTCGCCGAGCAGGCCGCGCACGGCGGCCGGATCGATATCGGCCCGGTCAGGGGCCCGCGCGGTGCCGCGCTTCTTGTCCCAATACGCGAAGAACTCGCGGCTCGACGGATGTTTCATGACTGAACGCTTACCCCGGGGCGCAACCTCGCGGGACAAACCTGTCCCGCTTCAGTGCAGCCGCGATCCCTTTGTTGTTGTGCAGGAGGGGATTTGCACCGTCCATGCCGTGGAGGCGTTTTCGCCCCCTCGGGCGCGGCCTTTGCGTCGTTAACGTTAAATTAACTATGCGCTTTGCGTGCGCCGATCCGCTGCTATGGTGACCGCGGTCGCAAGCCTCGCCGCTTTTCTCCAGGTTCTCGGCGAGGCCTGTACACAGGCGTCAAACAGTTTGGTCACCGGCCGCGGGGAGGGGTGGGGATATCCTTCATTCCTTGGGTGCCGGAAGTCCGACACGGACAGGGAGGGCTTCCCAGGGCCCTCCCTTTTCCTTTTGTGCACTTGCGCAGCGTGGGCAAAGGCGACTATCTCCAAGCGTAGCGCTCCGATCGCGCCTGAAAGCGAAGCTGCCTTGGATTCCCCGCAAGATTCTCCGCCGCAAGATCCTCCGTTGGACCTGCCGGCCGTCAATGAGGAAGCTCCGCGCGAGCCGATCCTGACGCTGCCGTTCGCGCTGACGGCCTATATCCTCTTGCTCGCGGCGATCCATCTGCGGGTGCTGTTGCCGCCGGAGATCGAGAACTGGACCATCGATGTCTTCGGCTTCATCCCCAAACGCTACGATTCCTCGCTGCTCAATCTGCAGATTCCCGGCGGGGCCGGCGCCAAGGTCTGGACCTTCGTCACTTATTCGCTGCTGCACGCCAATCTCACCCATCTCGGCTTCAACGTGCTGTGGCTGCTGCCGTTCGGCAGTGCGCTGGCGCGGCGCTTTGGCGCCATCAGGTTCTTCCTGTTCCTCGCGGTGACGGCGGCGGCCGGCGCGCTCGCCCATCTCGTCACCCATGAGCACGCAGTGGCGCCGATGATCGGCGCCTCGGCCTCGGTGTCCGGCGCGATGGCGGCGGCGATCCGCTTCGCCTTCGTGCGCGGCAGCTTCCTGTCGTTCAGCCGATCGGACGCGGATACCGCCGCAAGAGTTCCGGCGCTGCCGCTGTCGCGCGCGCTGCGCGACGGGCGGGTGGTCGGCTTCCTCGGCGTTTGGTTCGGCGTCAACATCATCTTCGGCGTCGGTGCGATCGGCATCGACTCCGAGACCACGAGCGTCGCCTGGCAGGCGCATATCGGCGGCTTCTTCGCCGGCCTGTTGCTGTTCGCGCTGTTCGACCCCGTGCCGCGCGTGCGAAGCGATGCTGCGGGTGCGTCATCACAGGACATTTCAGACCGCATCTGAAGCGGCGCTTGCGGCGCCGCCCGAATTCATCCATCATTCCCGAGAGGAATGTTCCGAAGCGACAGGCCACTAGCGGCTTTGCTTCGCAAAGCGCACGAGCCTGAAACCGGCGCTGAAACTGTTAGTTGAAGACTCACGAACAAGTCCGGACCGCGAAAGCGGACGGTTCGATTCAGGGAGGCAACAATGACGGTACGTTCGATTCTCAACACCAAGGGCCACCAGATCATGAGCGTCGAGCCGGACGCGAAGCTGGCGGTGGCGGTCAAACTGCTCGGCGAGAAGAAGATCGGCGCGGTGCTGGTGATGGACCAGAGCCGGCTGGAAGGCATCCTGTCCGAGCGCGACATCGTGCGGGTGATCGGCGAGCGCGGTGCCGGCGCGCTCGAGGAGCCGGTCTCTCAGGTCATGACCCGCAAGGTCGTCACCTGCAAGGAGACCGACACGGTCGCCGAGCTGATGGAGATCATGACCACCGGCAAGTTCCGCCATCTGCCCGTGATCGACGACGGCAAGGTGGTGGGCCTGATCTCGATCGGCGACATCGTCAAGCGGCGGGTGCAGGAATACGAGTCCGAGCAGGAAGCCCTGCGCGACTACATCAAGACGGCCTGATCAGTCCTGCTGGTTCGCTTTCGGCGCGGCGCCCTCGGGCGGCGGGGCCAGCGCGTGGATTGCCTCCTGGATGGAGTCCAGCGCACGCTCGGCGGCGCGGGTGCCCAACGCGATGAGGTCGTCGGAGCGGTGGAAGTCGAACCAGCCGAAATGTCCGACCCGCGGCGTGATCAGGAGGTCCGGCGGATCGCCGGCGAGGCGGGCGCGGGTGATGCGGTCCTGCATGATGTTGAAGGCGTCGACCATCACCGAAGAGAGGCCGGGCCGGGCGGTGCCGCCGCCGAAGAACTCGCGCTTCACCGTCTTCTCGGGCGAGAAGAATCTCGGGAAGCGCCGCTTTGACGTCGTCTCTTCAGCCACAGGGATCACTGGTTCAGGCATCGCACCGTGCGAATAGACCGTCGTCGAATAGGTGAAGATGTCGCTGGAAAGATTTGC
Source organism: Bradyrhizobium nivariense (assembly GCF_029846695.2). Lineage (NCBI taxonomy): Bacteria > Pseudomonadati > Pseudomonadota > Alphaproteobacteria > Hyphomicrobiales > Nitrobacteraceae > Bradyrhizobium > Bradyrhizobium nivariense. The sequence goes on from NZ_JARWCR020000031.1 coordinate 12,214, forward strand.
GGCGATAACGATTTCGGCGCCGAGCGCGCGGGCGGCCGAGACCGGCACCGGGTTCACCAATGCGCCGTCGACCAGCCAGCGATCGCCGATCAGGACCGGAGAGAAGATGCCGGGCAGCGCATAGGAGGCGCGCATCGCGTCGACCACGCGGCCGCGCGTCAGCCAGATCTCGTGGCCGGTGCGGACCTCGGTCGCGACAGCGGCGAACTTGACCGGGAGGTCCTCGATCTGGGTCTGGCCGCAGGCGTTCTCGAGCCGGGTCGCCAGCTTCTCGCCGCCGATCAGGCCGGAGCCGTTGAGGCGGATGTCGAGATAGCCGAGGATGTTGCGCATCCCTTGCAGGCTGCGGCCCCATTCTTCCAGCGTATCGAGCTGGCCGGCCGCATAGAGGCCGCCGACCACCGCGCCGATCGAGGTGCCGACCACGACTTCAGGCACGATTCCGTTGGCGAGCAAGGTCCTGATAATGCCGATATGTGCGAAGCCGCGCGCGGCGCCGCCGCCGAGGGCAAGGCCAATGACCGGCCGGCGAACGCTGCCCAAGCCAACCTTCTCGCCGACCTTCTCGGCGTTCGCACCCCGACCCTTCAATATGTCCAGCACCGAAACTCTCCTACGCCGGGATCCGCCATCAGACTAGGCACCGCATTCGCGATCCGCCAAACCGGGCCGAAGCATGGTTTATGCCGGTTTGGGAAGGGTACGGGGCAGGAGTATGGCGAGGCGCGGTTGCCTCTGGGGTAATCACGCAGGCGTCAACCGGGTTCCAAAGAACTATTGGGCCGTATTTCTTGGGGTTTCAGAGGCTTGAATTTGCCGCGTTTTCGGTGAAAAGCAGGTGGCATGACTCTCGGGGGTGACGGCATCATCGGATGGCGGCGCAGCGCATCGCTGCTGCCGACGCTGATCTTTGCTGCCTGCCTCTCTATCCTTGGCCAAAATGCTGCGCAGGCGCAGCTTTTCTCGGATCGTCCGCCGCCGGTGCCGCCCGCTTCGGTGCCCGATCCCGGCGGTGCCGTCAGCCTGGCGCCGCCCACAGGTCCTGGTGCCGGACCTCCGAGCCTGCCGCCGACCCTGATGCAGCCGGCCACGCCCAGCATGCCGCCGCCCGCGGTCGCGACCGTTCCATCCGCCCCGCCGCTCAACGCGGCCGTGCCCGGACAGGGCGTGCTGTCGCTGACGGCGAAATACGGCAAGGACACCCCCCCGATCACCAGCGGCCTGGTCTGGCGCGTGTTTGCGGATCGTCCCGACGAGAACGGCACCTTCAAGCTGATCCGCGAGGACCGCAATGCCACCCCCAACATCGTGCTGCCGCCCGGCAATTACGTCGTGCACGTCGCCTTTGGCCTCGTCAGCGCGGTGCGCACCGTCAGCCTGAAGGCCGAGACCGACCGCGAGTCGTTCGTGCTGCCGGCCGGCGGCTTGCGCATCGAGGGCCGCGTCGGCACCAGCCGCATTCCGCAGAACCAGATCTCGTTCGCGATCTACAAGGGCAGCCAGTTCGAATCCGGCGAGCGCGCCTCCTTGGTGCCGAACGTCGCCGCCGGCGACGTCGTGCTGCTGCCGGAAGGCACCTACTACATCATCTCGAACTACGGCGACGCCAATTCGGTGGTGCGCTCGGACATCCGCGTCCAGGCCAGCAAGCTCACCGACGTCACCATCACCCACCGCGCCGCCGTCATCACGCTCAAGCTGGTCAGCGACAGGGGCGGCGAAGCGCTCGCCAACACCGCCTGGTCGGTGCTGACCCCGGGCGGCGACGTCATCAAGGAATCGATCGGCGCTTTCCCGCGCGTCGTGCTCTCCGAAGGCGAATACCGCGCCATCGCCAAGAACGAGGGCAAGGTCTACGAGCGCGGCTTCAACGTCGTCAACGGCGTCGACGGCGAAGTGGAAGTGGTCGCGCGGTAGGCCTAAGCGGTAGCGCCGCATGCGGCCCGACGCGGGCCTTCGTGCCTGGCGAACACTTCTCATTCAGCGCACGAATGTCCCATATCGTATGCGGGAAGCAGATGCTCTCCGCTACTCCGCTTGGTGTTCCGATTTGAATACCTTTGTCAGCGCTACCAAGCTGCGTCGGAGCGCCGACGAACACCGGCACCACCGGCTTATTCCAGAGGCGTCGCAACTTCGTCACAGCCGGTGCAAGATACCTATTTCCGCTAATCAATTTTATTCGCTTTCCATCCTGCTGCGTTATATGTCGGGCGTCCCTCTAACGGGGGAGGCCGGAGCAGGCTGGTGTGTCTGCGAGACCGGCAAGGAGCAGGGGACCAAGCTCGTCGGGATGTTCGAAGTGATCCTCACCAGGCGTAAGCGGTTTGGCTGGCGGTGGCAGGTGTGCGACCAGGCCGGCAAGATATTTGCCGATGGCTTCGAGCGGACCCGGCCGTCCGCCAAATATCATGGCGAGCGCGCATTGTTCTTCCTGTTGTCGCAGGCCCATCTGCGCAACCGCTCCGCGGCCTCCAGCGAGGACTAGCGGCCCGCCTCGCTTCGCTCATCCGGACTACAAGATCTTGGGTTGCCCGACGTGCAAAACACCCAATCTATCGGTCAACGCACGCCGCCGAAAATATTCCACTTTACCGAAATTCGGAAACGGCGTATGTGTCGCCGCAACCCGGCCCAAGGAAGAGGGGCGTATCGCGATCGTCACGAACGCGGGCCGGGCGGCGGTGGACGCTGATCACATCGGCGCGAATGGTTTCGCAGGGCGGGCAACCGTGAGCGGAGTCCTCGCGCGCACGACCGGTGTGATCGGCGTACGGCAAAATCGTGTGGTCCTGACGCCCGGGGTCTGTGCGTCAAGTCTTGCGGTGATGTGCGCTGTCCAACCGGACCGCGCGCATCAGTCATCTGCACGGCGACGGGGGCAATAGTGCATCGCTCCCCGGGGAGAGCACGACATAAGCCGTAAAACCACTGCGCAGGGAAGGCCGGATGTTGGGCTTCACCTGTATGCCGCTGTGCAGCCTCTTGTAGCGCAACCTTCGCACAGTGGACCGCGGGTGCCAGCCGGCACCCGGTCTTCCCTGCGCCCTTTCATTTGAGGGTGAGGCGATGAAGCAAAGCTCGGGCGAACACGCCGCGAGGATGCGATCCCATGTCAGTTATTCAACAACAGTCTCGTGCCCCGGACGCAGCGCAGCGCCCCTTGGCGGTGCGCTGCAGAGCCGGGGCCCATGTTGCAGCGATTGCCGTGGCTTGATGGGTCCCGGCTCTGCGCAGCAGCGTAAGAACGCTGCAGCGCGTCCGGGACACGAGAGCAATGCATTTGCACAACCGTCACAGTCTCTAACGCCCACTAACCAACGCCCGACTTTAAACTGTCATAATCGCCGAACGGAACCCGCGCTCGTGCGCTCTTTACACGCCGTTAAGCGCGGCTGCATTGGATGCAGCGGGAAAGTGCGTTGGGGACTGCCATGAGTGCCGTGAAGAAAGTGTCGGGAAAACCGGCCGCCGAAATGTTTGACGACATCCCGGTGCTTCAGCGCAAATGGCGTGCCGCGTTGAAGCCGGGCGAACGGCTGCCGCGCTACGAGGACGTGATGCTCGGCAGCCTCGGACGTCTCGCCGACCATATCGCGCTGCTCAAGGACGACGGCGCGCTCGAACTGTCGCGCAGCGGGCGCTATGTGCAGAAATGGCTCGGCGAAGAGCGCTGGGACATCCCGGTCGCCGCGCTCTCGCCCGATTGCGCCACCGCGCTGTCGGAGGCTGCGGCGAGCGCGCTCGCCAACGGGCGGCCGCACCAGGCGAGCGCGCATTGCGTGCGCGACGGCATGGTCAGGACCTACGACGTGCTGGCGCTGCCGACCGCCTCGCGGTGGGGCGCGACGCTGGTCGGCGCCTACATCAACGAACGCGGCGCGCAATACAATCTTCTGGACGCGATCTTCGCTTCGACCGACGACGCGGTGGTCTCGCTGGCGACGCTGCGCGATGCCGGTGGCAAGCCGTTCGATCTCCAGATCGTGCACCACAACAAGAGTGCGGGGCTGCTGCTGAAGGCCGAAGGCGCGGGCCTGTTGTGGCGCCGGATCGGCGAAGGAGACACGCTGCTGGCCTCGCTTGAGGTCATGGAATTCCTGCTCAAGGCCGTCGCCGGCGGTCGCGGCGAGCAGCTCGAGATCGAGAGCGACGGGCGGCATCTCCGGCTGAGCGCCACCGCGTTCGCCGACGTGGTCTCGCTGACGATCTCGGATGTCACTGTGTTGAAGCGGCGCGACGCCTCGTTTCGCCTGCTGTTCGACAACAATCCGATGCCGATGTGGGTGTTCGACGCCGAGAGCAAGCAGTTTCTCAGCGTCAACGACGCCGCGGTCCAGCATTACGGCTATAGCCGCGCCACCTTCCTGCGCATGAAGCTGCACGAGATCTGGCCGCAGGACGAGTGGGACAGCCATGCCGAGGCGCTCGAACGCATCGGCGACACCTATCACTCCTCGCGCAACTGGCGGCATCTGCGCGCCGACGGCAGCGAGATCGAGGTGCTCACCTTCGGCCGCCGCGTCGCCTTCGACGATCGCGACGGCTACCTGGTCGCGGTGGTCGACATCACCGAACGGCGCAAGGCCGAGGCGCGGATCGCCCACATGGCGCACCATGACGGGCTCACCGATCTGCCGAACCGCGAATATTTCCAGGAGCGCCTGAAGCAGGCGCTCGACCAGGCCGGAGGAAAACGGGTCGGCGTGCTCTACATCGATCTCGACCTGTTCAAGAACATCAACGATTCCTTCGGCCATCCGGTGGGCGACCGCCTGTTGAAGGAGGTTGCCGCCCGTCTGAGCAGCGCGGTCCGCGGCGCCAATCTCGCGGCCCGGCTCGGCGGCGACGAGTTCGCGGTGATCCTGGCGGCCGACGTCTCGCCCAACGAGGCGAGCGCCTGCGCGAGCTTGCTGATCGACATGCTGAAGGCGCCCTATGACATCGACGGGCAGGAGATGGTGATCGGCGCCAGCATCGGCATCGCGCTGTCGCCGGGCGACGGTACGACGTCGGAAGAGTTGATGCGCAACGCCGACATGGCGCTGTACCGGGCGAAGTCGGACGGCGGCGGCGTGCATCATTTCTTCGAGCGCGAGATGGATCTGCAGGCGCAGAAGCGCCGTGACATGGAGCTCGATCTGCGCCGCGCGTTTGCCAATGGCGAGTTCGAGCTGCACTACCAGCCGCTGGTGTCGATCGCCTCCGACCGCATCTCCGGCTTCGAATCGCTGCTGCGCTGGCATCACCCCGACAAGGGCATGATCTCGCCGGCGGAGTTCATTCCGGTCGCCGAGGACATCGGTCTGATCACCCAGCTCGGTGAGTGGGTGCTGCGCGAGGCCTGCTCCGAGGCGGTGAAATGGCCTGTCGACGTCAAGGTCGCCGTCAATCTGTCGCCGGCGCAATTCCGCAGCCGCAACCTGGTTCAGGTCGTGATTTCGGCACTGGCGCAGTCCGGCCTGTCGCCGAAGCGGCTCGAGCTCGAGATCACCGAGTCGATCTTCCTGGCCGAGACCGACGCCAATCTCGCCATCCTGCATCAGTTGCGCGAACTCGGCGTCAGCATCTCCATGGATGATTTCGGCACCGGCTATTCCAGCCTCAGCTATCTCCGCAGCTTCCCCTTCGACAAGATCAAGATCGACCGCTCCTTCGTCAAGGATCTGGCAGAGCGGCCCGATTGCGTCGCGATCGTGCGTGCGATCTCGGGGCTTGGCCGCAGTCTCAACATCACCACGACCGCAGAAGGCGTCGAGACCGAGGACCAGCTCGACTGGCTGCGCGCGGAAGGCTGCAACGAAGTGCAGGGCTTCTTGTTCAGCGCGGCGCGGCCCGCCGCCGAGATCGCAAAGCTGCTCGCCGATTTCGGCCAGCGTGCTTCACGGGCGGCGTAACTCGGACGGATAACAGTCATAGACCAGCGCCTTGAAGGCAGGCGTGATGCGGCTGCGCTCGTTCTGGGTCTGCTGCATCAGGAGGTAGACCATGTCGAGCTTGGGATCGACGCCGAAATAGGTGCCGCTGCCACTGTCCCATTTCAACTCACCGAGCGAGCCCGGTGGCGGCGGTTTGGCGTTGCCGGGATCGGTCCGCACTGCAAGGCCATAGCCATAGCCGAAGCCGTCGCCCGGAAAATAGAAGTAATCGCGTCCGACGCCCGAGCCCGGCCCGACGTGATCGGTCGTCATGGCCTTGAAGGCCGCGGCGCTCAAATAGCGCTTGCCCTCGAACTCGCCGCCATTGAGCAGCATTTGCGCGAAGCGCTGATAGTCGGTGATGGTCGAGAGCAGCCCGCCGCCGCCGGACTGCCATTCGGGGTGGTCGAGGCGGTCGCGCTCGGCGGCGAGCAGGATGTAGTCGTTCGGCAGCGGCCGCGCCATCCGCGCGAGCTCGACCTCGGTCGCCAGCACGAACTTGGTGCTGCTCATGCTGAGCGGATCGAAGATGCGCTGCTTGAGGAATTCGGAGAGTGTCTGGCCCGAGATGATCTCGATGATGCTGCCGAGCACGTCGGTGGAATGACCGTAGCGCCACAGCGTCCCCGGCTGCCGCGCCAGCGGCAGCTTCGCGATGCGTTGGGCGAATTCCCTGTTGTTGAATTGACCTTCGAAGATGTTGGCGGCCTTGTAGGCCTGCTCGACCCATTTGCCGCCGATATAATCGTAGCTGATGCCCGAGGTGTGCCGCAGCAGATCCTCGATATTGACGGGACGGATTGGGGCTACGAGATCCAGATGCAACGTGCCGTCGGGATTGGTGACCTCGAGGCCCACCTTGGTGTCGGCAAAGAGGGGAATGTATTTCGACACGGGGTCGGTGAGCGCGAGCTTGCCCTCGTCGATCAGCATCATCGCGCCGAGGCACGTGATCGGCTTGGTCATCGAGTGGATGGCGAAGATCGTATCGGGCGCCATCGCGAGGCCCGTCCGGGTGTCGCGCACGCCAAAATTCTTCAGATAGACCGGCTTGCCGTGCTGCTGGACCAGGATCACGGCGCCCGGCAGCCGGCCGCTCGTCACCTCGTTGTCAAAGTACGCTGTGATGCGGTCGAGCCCGTCGGACGACGGCGCCGGGATGTCGGCGGCGCGGCCCCGCGCCATCGTACCGGCCAGCAGCGCGGCTCCGACCAGAAATTCACGACGCTTCATCCGGGCTTCCTCCCTTGCGGGGATCAAAGCCGCAAGACCTCGAAGGCGTCAACAAGCCTTCGATTAAAATCGCGTCACGATTTCGGAAAGGACCGGTCGCGGGCGGTCCTCGCTCGGCTTGGTCGGCTTGCCGATATGGACGAACCCGGCGAGTTTCTCGTGCGGCTTCAGGCCGAGGCCATCCAGCACGTCACGATCGAAAGAGAACCAGCCGGTCAGCCAGCAGGCGCCGTAGCCCAGCGCCGTCGCGGCCGTGACGATGTTCATGGCGCTGGCGCCGGCCGACAATTCCTGCTCGAAGGCCGGCACCTTCGGATGCGGCTTGGTGAAGCTGACGACGCCGATCACCAGCGGAGCATCCGTGAGGCGTTTCCGCTCGGTCTCGACATCGGCCGCCGGCGCGCCCGGATTCTTCCGGGCAAACACCTTAGCGATCACCTCGCCGGCGCGCTGGCGCGCATCGCCCTCGAAGATGATGAAGCGCCAGGGCGCGAGCTTGCCATGGTCGGGCACGCGCGCGCCGATGGTGAGGATCGTCTCGAGCTCGGCCGGGGAGGGGCCGGGCCCGGACATCTCGCGCGGCTTGACCGAGCGGCGGGTCTTCAGGAGTTCGATGGCGTCGGGCACGGGGATATCCTCTTCGGCTGGTCGGCGGGCGTGCCATGCCGAGATAAGCATGCACGCCCGCAACCGAAAGCGCGTTTAGATCGATTTCAGGGATCAGATCGCGCTGCGGGCCCGCTTCACATCCGGCGGGGTCGCTTCGTCGACGAGGGCGGCGAGCGCCTCCACCGTCGTCGTCACGTTCTGCCCGTCGCTGCCGAGCCGGCGGACCGAGACCGACTGCGTCTCGGCCTCTTTCTTGCCGACCACGAGCAGTGCCGGAATCTTGGCCAGGGAATGCTCGCGGACCTTGTAGTTGATCTTTTCGTTGCGCAGGTCGATCTCGGCCCGAAGTCCCGCACGCCGGACCTGCTCAAGCACCTGCTTGGCATACTCGTCGGCCTCCGACGTGATGGTGGTGACCACCACCTGCACCGGCGCCAGCCAGAGCGGGAAGTTGCCGGCATAGTGCTCGATCAGGATGCCAATGAAGCGCTCCATCGAACCGCAGATCGCGCGGTGCACCATGACCGGCGGCTTCTTGCCGCTGTCGTGGTCGATGTAGAACGCACCGAACCGTTCCGGCAGGTTGAAGTCGACCTGCGTGGTGCCGCATTGCCAGTCGCGGCCGATGGCATCGCGCAGCACGTATTCGAACTTCGGCCCGTAGAAGGCGCCTTCGCCCGGGTTGATCTCGGTCTTGATGTGATTGTTCTGCGTCTGGATCTCGCGCAGCACGGTGGCCATCACGCGCTCGGCGTGATCCCACATCGCGTCGGTGCCGACGCGTTTCTCCGGCCGGGTCGACAGCTTCACCGTGAGATCGCCGGTGAAGCCGAAATCGGCGTAGGTCGACAGGATCAGCTCGTTGATCTTCAGGCACTCGTCGGCGAGCTGATCCTCCATGCAGAAGATATGCGCGTCGTCCTGGGTGAAGCCGCGCACGCGCATCAAGCCATGCATGGCGCCGGACGGCTCGTAGCGATGCACCACGCCGAACTCGGCGAGCCGCAGCGGCAGGTCGCGGTAGCTCTTCAGGCCATGCTTGAAGATCTGCACGTGGCCCGGGCAGTTCATCGGCTTCAGCGCGAACCAGCGCTTGTCCTCGGCCTCGTCGCCGGCCGACTGCGCCGCGAACATGTTCTCGCGATACCAGCCCCAATGGCCGGAGGTCTCCCACAAGGACTTGTCGAGGATCTGCGGCGCGTTGACCTCGCTGTAGTCGCCGGTCAGGCGTCGCCGCATATAGGCGATCAGCTGCTGGAAGATGGTCCAGCCCTTGGCGTGCCAGAACACGACGCCCGGACCTTCCTCCTGGAAGTGGAAGAGGTCGAGCTCGCGCCCGAGCTTGCGATGGTCGCGCTTTTCCGCTTCCTCGATCTGCTTCAGATAAGCGTCGAGGTCCTCCTGCTTGGCGAACGCCGTGCCGTAAATCCGGGTCAGCATCGGGTTGTTGCTGTCGCCGCGCCAATAGGCGCCCGCCACCTTCATCAGCCTGAAGGCGTTGCCGACTTTGCCGGTCGAGGTCATGTGCGGGCCGCGGCAGAGATCGAACCAGTCGCCCTGGTAGTAGATCTTGATCGGCTCGTTGCCGGGAATGGCGTCGACCAGCTCGACCTTGAACGCCTCGCCCTTGTCGCGGAACACCTGTTTGGTCTTTTCGCGATCCCAGACCTCCTTCGTGAAAGGTTTGTCCCGCGCGATGAGCTCGCGCATCTTTTTCTCGATCGCGGCAAAGTCTTCCGGCGTGAACGGCTCGTTGCGGAAGAAGTCGTAATAGAAACCGTTCTCGATCACGGGACCGATGGTGACCTGGGTGCCCGGCCACAGCGTCTGCACGGCTTCGGCAAGCACGTGGGCGCAGTCGTGGCGGATCAATTCGAGCGCGCGCGGATCGTCGCGGTTGATCAGCTCGATCCTGGCGTCGGCTTCGATGGGATCGTCGAGGTCGGAGACCACGCCGTCGAGCGCCATCGCGACCGTGCGCTTGGCCAGCGACGGCGAAATGCCCTTGGCGATATCGAGGCCGGTGATGCTCTTGGCGTATTCGCGCCGGGCGCCGTCCGGGAAGGTGAGGGTGATTTTTTCCGGTGGGGTCACGGGCCTCAAATTGCTGAGGCTGTACTGGAAGCCGGATTCAGACTTGGCTTGTTCAGACTTGGCTTGTTCGGCCTTGGCTTGCTCGGACTTGGATTGGTCCTTGGATTGGTCGGTCATTGCATGTCTCCTGAGGCTCACTCCTGCGAACGAGCGCAGGTAAGCGGGAACGAGCGATATATCAGGCGATTCGGCCTGCGCAATCCGGCATTTCCAAGAAACTGGCGCGCAAAAGCCGGGGCGCTGCACGAACTAATCCGGGCAAGCCCTTTAATTGGTCGCAGGTCTGCTCTACATGCGTTTGCATGGAAAATGCACGCGCCGGCCGCTTCGCGCCAACCGCCCTGATGCTCGGCAATCTCGTCACCGGCTGCTCGGTGCTGGCGCCGGCGGGCATGCTGCCGGAATTGGCGACGGGGCTCGACGTCAGCATCCATGCGGCCGGGCTCCTGATCACCTTCGGCGCACTCATCCTGTGCATCGGCTCGCCGCTGACGGCCTGGCTCACCAGCCGGATCGAGCGCCGGACGCTGCTGACCACGACGCTGGCGGTGCTCGCTTTTGGCAATCTCGCCTCCGCCTTTGCGCCCGACTATGCGAGTCTCCTCGTCATCCGTCTGGTGATGCTCGCGGTCGGCGCGCTCTATACGCCGCAGGCCGCCGGCACGGCGGCGTTGATCGTGCCGGTGGAGCGTCGCGGCAGCACGATCGCCTACATCTTTCTCGGCTGGTCGCTCGCTGCCGCCGTCGGCCTGCCGCTGATCACCTTCATCGCCAGCCGCTATGGCTGGCGCGCGGCCTATGGCGAGATCGGCGTGCTCGGCTGCGTCAGCCTGCTGCTGTTGCTGATGCGGCTGCCGGCGGGCTTGAAGGGCACGCCGGTGGACCTGAAGACCTGGAGCACGGTCGGCCGAAGCAGGGCTATCCTGCTGCTGCTTGCGATCACGATGCTGCAAATGTCCGGGCAGTTCGTGGTCTTCACTTTCATAGGCCCGCTGCTCAGGAAGCTGACCGGCGCAGGCCCCGATGCGATCGGCATGGTGTTCGCTCTCTATGGCGTCTGCGGCTTCCTCGGCGTTGTCATCGCGACCCGCATCGTCGACACCTCGGGACCCTATCGCACCTCGCTGCTGTTCACCTGCCTGCTGCTTGCAGGGATCACGGGCTGGGCGCTCGGCGCCGGTACGCTCGTGTTGATGGCGGGTGCGGTCGCGATCTGGGGCCTCGGCTTTGCCTCGACCAATTCGATGCAGCAGGTGCGGCTGGTCTCGGCCGCGCCGTCGCTGGCATCGGCGACCGTCGCACTCAACACCTCCGTCCTCTATATCGGCCAGGCGGTCGGCTCCGCGATCGGCGGATTGCTGTTCGCCCACGAGCTCCTGCATGCGCTCGGCTTCGTCGCGGTCGGTTTCGTCGTGCTGGCGCTGATCCTGGTGATCCTGACCCGGCCCCGGCCGGCAACTGCCGCCCCGGCCTGAACGGAAGCGTTTTCGTGTGCGCAAGGTGCTTGGCAAACCGCGCGCCGGGGCGCTAGAAGGCCGGTCATGGGGACCAAAGAGAGTTGACTGAGATGAGGATGATTCTGGCGGTTGCCGCGGTGCTCTATTCAGCCTCCGCTTTCGCGCAAGCCGACAAGCCACCACCGATGGTCGGGGACAAGCCGTTGGTGCAGGTCAAGCCCAAGGGCACCAAGGCGGGGACCAAGGAGGCTACGGCCAAGCCGGCTGCGGCGCCGAAGGGCAAGCCGCAATCGATCGCGGCGCGGCTCCAGGCCTGCCTCGATCTCGATGACGGCACCAAGGACCGGCTCAATTGCTACGATGCCGTGATCGCGCCGGCGCCGAAGCCGAAGCCGGCAAAGGCCAAGGGCTACGCCGATTGCCGTTTCTTCAAGGAAGAGGACGAGCGACTGGCCTGCTTCAACGGCTTTGCCGAGAGCATTCCGAAACTGCCCAAGACCTGACGTCAAGACCTGAGGCCAATGGCTAAGGTCTAGAAACCGGACGGTCAGTCGCTGATCCGGCTCAGCACGGCCCAGGCGCAATACCGCGAGCCTAGCGGCTCGATGCGGATGGATTGGTGGAGGCCACGCGCGTGAGCGCGAGGGATGGCGTCGCCGACATCTTCACCAATACGTCTTTGAGCGGATCCCGCGTCCAGGCGCGGTTCACATAGTCGCGATGGGTGATGCCGTCCCCGGTTTCGACGAACACGACGCTGCCGGGACGCAACGGGCCGTCCATGTCTTCGGAAACGGTGATGCCTTTCTGCCGCAGCGTGCTCATCAGTTCGCGGTCGCGCCGCGCGGTGTAGCGGGTGTAGGAGCTGACGAAGAAGCCGGAGCGGTGGCTCTCGATCCATGAGGCGAACTTGTCCATTTCGCCGTAGACGGCGTCGAGCAGCACGACGCCGCGGACGCGGTCGCTGATGCCGCCGACCTCGAGGCTCCAGGCCGTCGGCAGGAAGCCGCCGCTGTAGCCGACGATCACGATCGGCATATTGGCGAAGACGCGTGCGCTGTTGGGATCGCCGGTGACCCGGGCCAGATGAGTCGCAGACTCTTCCAAGAAGCGCTTGAGGCCGCCCGCCTGCCAGAACTTGCCGGCGCTGGAATCGGCGGCGTCAATCGCCATCTGCGGTGCAAGCAGGATGGCGTTGGCGCCGGAATCGGTGACCTGCTGCGGCACCAGCTGCCGGTCGCGCACGTCGCGCTCGAGCGTTGCGCCATTGCCGTGGAAGAACACCACGATCACGCCCGGCTTACGCACGTCGAAATGTTCGGGCACGTGCATCAGCACGCGGTTGTCGCTGTAAGTCTCGTCCTGCCAGAACACGCGCCCGGAATAGCTGCGGTGGCCGCGGCGGTCGCCCTTGGAGATGTTGAGGAACGGGGTGTCGGAGGCGGGGTTGTTGCCGAAATAGGGGAAGGCTGACGACTTCATACTGACGAGCGTCGTCAGGTCCTCGCGCGGCGGACGCTGGTAGGGGGCTTGCGGCGCGAGCGAAGCAACCTTGTAGGGCGCCTGCTCCGGCTGTGGCTGCTGCTGCACGGCGCGCTTGGGCGAGAAGTCCGACATCTGCCCTTGCAGAAAACCCTCGCTCGCGGACGGGAAGCGCTCCCTGAACTGCGGGGCCGGGAAGCGATCCTCGAACGTGTCGCTGCTTGCGACCTGCTGATTTGTCTTCGCAACGACCTGGACGTTGGCCTGCGAGTTCGCCACGAGCGCTGCCGGATTGGGCGCCTTGCCGCATTGAACCAACGTCAGCGACAACGGCACCAAGGCTGAGATCAGAACGATACGGAGCGCACGACCGCGCACGCCGGACGTCGTCCGATCGGCACGAATGTCAGCTCGCAGTTTCGGAACGGCCCCGACCATCCACCCATGACCCCAAGTCATGACCACAAGTCCATCGGCAATTATTAAGACAATTGAGCCGATGGGCGTTTAGGCGACGTTAAGTGTCCGGAGAAACTTCCCCACATCCGGAACGCTCAAAAGGACCATGCAATCGTGTCGTGATTGTGGGGAAGGCAAACGGGATATCCCGGTGTTTACGAAGGTATATTGCCCCTGACCGGGCATTAAGGGTGTTAAAGTACCGATTTGGCCTGCCTCATTTAACCCTTGTTAACCCTGCTTGAATTGACTGGACCGAACTGCACGATGCTTCCCACGAGGCGTGACGCCTGAGGTTGAGGACCCCGATGACGGCATCAGATGCGGGTACTGCGCCCTGGACCGGCCGGCTGACCGGAAGCGGGCCGGGTGTCTCCGTTCTGGTCGCAACCGCCATCGTCGTGGCCGACATGATCGGGGTCGGCGTCTTCACCAGCCTCGGCTTCCAGGTCAAGGATATCCCGTCCGGTTTTTCGATCCTCTTGCTGTGGACCGTCGGCGGCATCGTCGCGCTGTGCGGGGTGTTCTCCTACAGCGAGCTCGGCGCGATGTTTCCACGCTCGAGCGGCGAGTACAATTTCCTCGGCCGCGCCTATCATCCCGCCTTCGGCTTTCTCGCCGGCTGGGTGTCGGCGACGGTTGGCTTTGCAGCACCCGTCGCGCTCGCCGCGATGGCCTTCGGCGAATACGCCAAATCGGTCGTCCCCGATCTGCCGCCGATCCCGCTTGCCATCGCTGTGGTGTGGCTGGTCTCGCTCGTGCAGCTGACCGGCGTCAGGCACTCCTCGACCTTCCAGCTGATCTCGACGATCTTAAAGGTCGTGCTGATCGTCGCCTTTCTGGTCGCCGGTTTCATCGTCGGCGTGCCGCAGCCGATCGCCTTCACACCGCAGGCTGGCGATCTCGCGCATATCGCCAGCGCACCCTTCGCGATCGGGCTCGTATTCGTGATGTATTCGTTCTCGGGCTGGAATGCCGCGACCTACATCATCGGCGAGATGAACACGCCGCAGCAGAGCCTGCCGCGCGCGCTGCTCGCGGGCACGCTGATCGTGCTCGTGCTGTACGTCGCGCTGAATGCGGTGTTTCTCTACTCGACGCCGGTCAGCGCGCTTGCCGGCCAGCTCGACGTCGCCAGCGTCGCCGGCAGCGCCATCTTCGGCAATCTCGGCGGCCGGATCGTCGGCGCGATGATCTGCGTCGGCCTGATCTCCTCGATCAGCGCGATGATGTGGATCGGTCCGCGCGTGATGATGACGATGGGGGAGGACATCCCGGCGCTGCGCGTGTTCTCGCAGAAATCGGTGCGTGGCGCGCCGGCCTATGCCATCCTGTTTCAGCTCGCCGTCGCCAATCTGCTGCTGTTCACCCGCAGCTTCGAGGCGGTGCTCGACTTCATCCAGTTCGCGCTGCTGTTCTGCTCGTTCTTCACGGTCGCCGGCGTCATCAAGTTGCGCATCACCGATCCCGACCTGCCGCGGCCCTATCGCGCCTGGGGATACCCGTTCACGCCGCTCGTTTTCCTGCTCGTGACCGCATTCATGATGTACTACCTTTTGACCGAGCGGCTGGTGCAGTCGCTGGCGGGGATGCTCGTCATGCTCTCGGGCCTGTTGATTTATGCTGTTTTCCGCAGGCGGCCGGTCGCCGCTGGCACTTCATCACATCGCGAATAGACATGTTTCGACCCATGAGAATTGCGGCCGTCGCTCTCGCCTTGCTGGCTGCGTCCGTTTCCTCCGCGCGTGCCGCCGACGTCACTTTCGACGATACCGCGCGCTTCCTTGCGGGCATGCAGCCTTCGGCGGATTCGCCGCTGGTGCCGCTCACGAAGGACCCGGGCTGGCAGCGCCACGCAAGGTTCTTCGACGGCGCCTTCGCGCAGCTCGAACAGCGCCAGCTCTCGAAGATCCGCAACTGGGCCGACGTCAATCTGGCAGCGCCCAGGCCGACCATGTTTTATTTGTTCAGCGGCCCCGACTTCCTCTACGCCAACGCCTTTTATTCGAAGGCCAGCACCTACGTGCTCGGCGCGCTGGAGCCGGTCGGTGCGGTGCCTGACCTGACTCGGCTGCCGCGCGGTTCGGTCGGCGCCGCGCTCTACAATGTCGAGCGATCGCTGGGCTCGATCCTGAGTTTTTCCTTCTTCATCACCAAGCAAATGAAGGTCGACCTGCACGCCAACCAGGTCAACGGCACCTTGCCGATCCTCTATGTCTTCCTCGCCCGCTCCGGCAAGACCATCCGCAATGTCGAGATGGTTGCGCTCGACGACAAGGGCGGGATGCATGTCGGCAACGACAATCCAGGACCGAACGCGACGCGCGGCGCCCGTATCACCTTCGTCGGCAGCGATGGGGAAGCGCGCACCTTGTATTATTTCTCGACCGATCTCTCCAATTCGGGTGCACGCGCAGCCGGCTTCCTGAAGTTCTGCGAGACGCTCGGCCCCGGCAACAGCCTGATCAAAAGTGCGTCCTATCTCTTGCACTCCGGCAACTTCACCGTCGCGCGCGACTGGCTGCTCGCCAACAGCGCGACCATCGTCCAGGACGATTCCGGCATTCCGCTTTCGAACTACAACGCGCGGCAATGGCGGTTCTTCCCGTTCGGCCGCTATCTCGGACCGATCGGCGAGTTCCCCAGCCGCTATCAGGAACGCTACGCCGCGCTGTTCACGCGCGCCCAGCCGATCGATTTCGGCGTCGGCTACCGCTGGCGGATGCACGAGTCGAACTTGCTGTTGTCGGTGAAGGTGCCGGGAAGCGAGACGGCGCCGGGCGCGGAGACCACCTCATCCGCCGAGCCATCGCCAAAACCGCCGCGTCCGAAGCGGCCACGTCCGCCCGAGCCGGTCCCGCCGCCGCCCGGACGCTTTTTCTGGTCCCGTTAGGCCCGGTGCTAAGGCCCGGCGTTACGCCGCCGGGCTTTGGGCGACGACGACCAGGACCTCCGCCTTCTGCCGGCCGAGGCTCCTGACCTCGTGCGGTGTCTCGCCTGAAAAATACAGGCAATCGCCCTTGCCGAGGACGAGTTCTTCGCCGTCGAGCTTGATGGCGATCTTGCCATTGATGACGAACAGCAACTCCTCGCCCGCATGCGAGGCGCGCGTCGCCGATTTGTGCGGCGGGCTCAGGAGGAACGGCTCCATCATCTTGCGGGTGCGGCCGGTTGCCAGTGGCACCACGCCAAAGGTGTCCTGAAACAGCGGCACGTTGCCGCCTTCACGGCGGAACAGGGTGTAGCGCGGCGCGGGCTCGGCGTTCGGGTCGAAGAAATTCGCGACGTTGACCTCGAGCGCGGCTGCCATCCGCAGCAGGGCGGCGAGCGAAGGGATCTTCAGGTTGCGCTCGACCAGCGAGATGTAGCCGCGGGTGAGATCACTCTGCTTGGCAAGCTGGTCCAACGTCAGGCCCTTGGCGATCCGCGCCTGGCGAATGTTGGCCCCGACGGCTGCCGCTTTGCCGACATCAAGCACGCATGAGTCTCCCGAACTGCTGATGTCTCTTTTGCAACAGATGCCGCCCGACTGCCAGTCCGGCGGGGCGCGCTGTCCCTTCCGTGTACGCGCAAGTGTATTCCAAAGGAAAACTAATGCGCAGAAATTTAGAGCAAGGGCGCGGATATTGTAAGCAGAGACTCTGGTATATCGCATCAATTAGCTCAAAAACAGAGCAATAAGCACGTTTTGCCGCTCCGCGTGGCATTTGCCGCGTTCCGCGTCGTTGATTTCCAACAGTAAACATGATCGATTTTACCGTCCGGGCTGCCGATGGGCTCCGTGGACAGAACCAACTGCTTCCCCTGGCGCCGGTACTTTTTGGAGAGATCGATGACCGTAGCAGACGACGTAACCCTGAACGTAGCGCCGGACGAGGCGGCGAGCTTGCGGCGGATCGTGTGGTCGAGCGTGATCGGCACCGCGGTCGAATGGTACGACTTCCTCATCTACGGCACGGCGACCGCGCTGGTCTTCAACAAGGTCTTCTTCGCTGCCGGCAATCCCACGCTCGCCACCATCGCGGCGTTCGGCACTTATGCGGTCGGCTTTCTGGCGCGGCCGCTTGGCGCCGCGATCTTCGGTCACTACGGCGACCGGGTCGGCCGCAAGGCGATGCTCGCGATCACGATCATGGTGATGGGCATCGGTACCTTCCTGATCGGCCTGCTTCCGACCTATCAGCAGATCGGGATCGCCGCGCCGCTGCTCCTGATCGGCCTGCGATTCCTCCAGGGCATCGGCCTCGGCGGCGAATGGGGTGGCGCGGTGCTGATGGTGGTGGAGAACTGCCCGACGCACCGCCGCGGCCTGCTCGGCAGCATGGTGCAGGTCGGCAATCCCATCGGCAATCTCGCCGCGATCGGCATGTTTGCGCTGGTGGCGAGCCTGCCGGAAAGTGACTTCATGACCTATGGCTGGCGCATCCCCTTTCTGATCTCGATCGTCCTCGTCGGCGTTGGTCTCTACATCCGCCTCAATATGGAGGAGACGTCCGCCTTCCGGCAGGTCCAGGCCAAGAAGGAGGTCGCGAAGCTGCCGGTGGTGGAGATCTTCAAGCATCACCGCAGGCCCTTCTTCACAGCGGTTGGGCTGAAGATTTCCGAGATCGCCTATGCCAGCATCGGCGGCGTGTTCGTGATGTCCTACGCCACAGCCAATCTTGGCCTGTCACGCGCGGTGGTGCTGAACGGCGCCTTCGCGGCATCCCTGGTCGCGCTGGTCGCCATTCCGCTGTTCGGCTGGCTGTCCGACCTGCTCGGCCGCAAGACGATGTTCTACGCGAGCTGCCTGTTCTCGGCGCTGTTTGCCTTCCCGCTGTTCTGGCTGCTCAATACCCGCGATCCCACCATCGTCATTTGCACCATCGTGGTCGCGATCACCTTCGGCCAGATGGTGATGTTCGGCATCGGCGCGCCCTGGTACTCCGAGCTGTTTTCCGCGCGCCTGCGTTACAGCGGGGCTTCGCTCGGGTTTCAGGTCGGCGCGGCCTTGAGCGGCGGGTTAACGCCGCTGATCGCGGCCTCTCTGATGGCCTGGAGCGGCGGCGCCACATGGCCGGTATCGCTGCTGCTGATCGGCTGCGCGACTATCACCGCGATTGCGACCACGTTCGCGCCGGAGATGGCGAACAAGGAACTGACCTGATTCCGCGGCGCGCCGCTTCTTGCGGCGCGCCATCGCTTCCCACAAGGATTCTGTCATGCTCGATGAGATAGACGCCGGCTCGGCTCATAGCACAGCACGCCTCGGCTGGACTGGCTTGGTCCGCTTTCTCCATCTCGCCCCGCGCGCGTTCCTGCCAATGCGCGCGATGGAGCAGCTTGCTCTCGTCGCCGGCCAAGGGATCGAGGGCGACCGCTACATGATCGGGCGCGAGGAAGGATTTTATTCGCACAAGCCCGAAGAGGGCCGGCAGGTCACCCTGTTCGAGCTCGAAACCTTGGTCGCGCTCAAGCGCGACGCGGGAATCGAACTCGGTCCCGAGGAGCATCGCCGCAACGTGACGGTCGAGGGCGTGCCGTTGAATCACCTGGTCGGCCGCCGCTTCTGGTTAGGTGAGACCTTGCTGGAAGCAACCCGATTATCGATTCCATGCCGGCATATCGAGGAGATCACCGGCAAGGCGATCTTCGATCCGCTCATCAACCGCTCGGGCCTCAACTGCAGGATCTTGCAAGGCGGCATCGTCAGGGTCGGCGACACCGTGCGGAACGCGGCATGAGCGCGCGGCCCATAACGACGATCAAGACGGTCGTCGCCGGCATCGAAGAGGCCGGCGCCGGGATAAAGCTGTTCACGCTGATCGATCCCGACAATTGGGAATTGCCGCCCTTCAAGCCCGGGGCGCATATCGACCTGCACCTGCCGAACGGCCTCGTCCGCACCTATTCGCTGTGCAACGAGCCCGCTGACAACACGCGCTATGTCATCGCGGTGAAGCGCGAGACCGATGGACGAGGCGGCTCGCGCACACTTCACGATGAGATCAGGATCGGCGACGTCATCGGCGTCTCGCTGCCGCGCGGCGGGCTGGCGTGCGATGCTTTCGCACGCTACGTATTCATCGCGGGCGGTATCGGCGTGACGCCGTTTCTGTCGACGGCGCGGCACCTCGCGCGGACGGGAGATGCGGATTTCGCGCTGCATCTGATTGTGCGCGAGGAGGTGCCGCTCGCGTCTCACCTCGCGCCGTTGAGCGATGACGGTCGCATCGTCGTGCATCGCACGTCCCGGGAAGGACGTCCGGATCTCGCGTCGCTGGTCGGGGAGGGCGGAGCGGAGACGCTGGTCGCGTGCTGCGGGCCGGAAAGCATGATTGACGATTTCGAACGGGTGACCGCCGCGTGGCCCGCAGCCAATGTTCATATCGAGCGTTTCGTTGCAGCGCCACCGGTCATCGATCCCGACGCAAAGCCCTTCACCCTGTCGCTTGCGCGCATGGGAACCGAAATCCAGGTTCGTGCGGGCCAGACCATGCTGGCTGCTTTGCAGGAAGGGGGCATCGACATATCCGCCTCGTGCTGCGGCGGCATCTGCGGTGCCTGCAAGGTCGGCTGGCTCGAGGGCAAGCCCGTGCACCGCGACCACATCCTGTCGCCCTACGAGCGCGAACGATATCTCATGGTCTGCGTCGCCGGATCAGACGCGGACCGGCTGGTGCTGGATCTCTAAAGTCCAGCCTACCAGTGCACGCTCTGGCTCGGCACGATGAACGCCGTCGTGCTTTGCGGCGTCGTAAAACTCGTCGCCAGATACCAGCCGGAGCCGGCCACGAGCATCAGCAGGGCTATGATCGCGAGCATGTCGAGAGTTCTGGGATCGTGGCCTCTCGAACCGCCCCGGGAATCCGGTCCAAGCCTGAAGTGAAAATGAGGGCTGATTTTCCAGCGCATTGTTGTTTCCTCCCGTGGGAGCATCACATCAACGCGAGACGAGAATTCCGGTTCCACTCAAGGTAGCGACGCACAATGCGCCGCATCATGCCGAGGACGCGTTGACGCCGCGCCAGCGGCCATATCGCCAGGGCAAGTACCAGCGTGCGCCTTGTGGCGCGGTGAGGGGCACGTTGTCGATGCCCGAGGTGCCGAAGGGGTTGCAGCGCAACAGGCGCGCAAGCGTCATCCAGCCGCCGGCCCAAAGCCCGAAGCGCTCGATCGCCTCGTCGCCATAGACCGAGCAGGTCGGCAGGTGGCGGCAATTGTAACCGACCAGTGGCGACAGCGTGTGCCGGTACAGCCAGATCAGCGCGCGACCGAATCTACGCGGGAGCCGGAGCGCGCCATCGACGGGATTGGAACAATGCTCGCAGGCTGAATGCTTCATGGGCGCTTTGCTGCGATCCTGGGCGAGGGATTGCGCGGTTCCGATGCAGGGAACTGTAAGCTGTTGTTTGTACGCCATATTTTGCGTGCTTTTTGGGAGCAGTGCAGCAAGTATCTATGGACGATCTGTATTCCCCCGGATACCATTTTTGTGACAGCGGTGGAAACATACGTCTGTATGATCGACTCATCGAGCGCGAACCGGGGATAATCGCGCAAATGGGGCTTGGGGAAGGGATCAGTTTGAAATTTCTGAAGGCGCTCAATCTTCGCGGCTGGTTGCTGGTGGGAACCGCCGCTTGTGGAGTCGTGCTGGCTGGCGCCGTCGCGACATTCGGGTCGTCGGCCCGAGCCGGTGCTGCCCTCGAAGAGCGCAAGCTGCCGATGAAGTTCGGCTGGGTCGCCTGCGAGCCGAATTGTCGCGGCTGGGTCAGCGCGATCGGCATCATCACCGCCGACACGCCCAAGGATTTTGAAGAATTCTCCCGCGGGCGCCAGCTCGGCGGCGCCACTGTTGTGCTCGATTCCAGCGGCGGTTCCGTCAACGACGCGATCACGCTCGGCAGGCGCTTCCGCAATCTCGGACTTTTGACCACGGTCGGCATCAGCATTCAGAACCGCGGCGGGCAGTCGGCCCGTCCGGCGGTTGCGCCTGAGGCCTATTGCGAATCCATGTGCGTGTTCCTGCTGCTGGCGGGCAAGAAGCGCTACGTGCCGGAAGCGGCCCATGTCCGGGTCCACCAGATCTGGATGGGCGACCGCGCCGACGATGCCAAGGCGGCGAGCTACAGCGCGCAGGACCTGATGATCGTGGAGCGCGACATCGGCCGGCTCGCCAAATACACGTTCGACATGGGCGGTGCCGGCGATCTGCTGTCGCTCGCGCTCAGCGTCCCGCCGTGGGAAGATTTGCACGAGCTCGATGCAGGCGAGCTCAAGCTCACCAATCTCGTGACGACTGATCTCGTGGCCGACGTGCTGCCGCATGTCGACATCTCCGCGCCGGCAATGGCGGAGCTTGCACCGAAGACGCAGACCAGGTTCGGTGCGGAACCGGAGCAGCCGGCCAGGTCGACCAAGACGGCGGAAGCTTTGGTGCGGACGGGCGGCGTGGCCACGCCGGGCACGGCGTCGCAGAAGTAGCCTCGAATCTCTGATTTCATTTCGGGGCCCAGCGACGGGCGCGGAATCAGCCTTGCGCCGCAGCGGGCTGCTTCGCCTTCGCCTCGACCTGACCGATGGCATCGACCACGGCATCGAAGGTCAGGAGCGTCGAGGCGTGGCGCGCCTTGTAGTCGCGGACCGGCTCGAGGAACTTGATCTCTTCCCATTTACCTTCAGGAGGCGCGCCGTTCTCCTTCAGCATCTTGCGAACAGTTTCGCGTAACTCACGGAGTTCGCTCGCAGTCGATCCGACGATTTGACTTGCCATGATGGATGAAGAGGCTTGCCCGAGCGCGCAGGCCTTCACGTCATGGGCGAAGTCGGTGACCTTGTCGCCCTCCATCTTGAGGTCGATCTTGACGGTCGAGCCGCACAGCTTGGAGTGGGCGGTCGCGGTGGCATCGGGATCCGACAACCGCCCGAGCCGCGGAATATTCCCAGCCAGTTCGATGATCCGCTTGTTATAGATGTCGTTCAGCATGTGATGGCGTCCAGCACTTCCTCACCCGATCGGCCTTGGCGGGCAGCATTCATGGCCCTATATAGGGCGGGAACTGGCGGAAAAACAGCCCAGCGGTGCGTCGGCGGTCTTTCAGATCTGCGCTGCCAGCGTGATGACCCAAGGGCCTTTTTCGTCAAAACTGTTCTCTACAGGCGTCCGGCGGCTTCGCCGCCCCGTCTGCCGGTGACACTCCGGCCGCAAGGCCGTCGAACGGAGTAGACATGGACGCTACAATCAAATCCATCCGCCCCAACAAGCCCTCCGACCGGCAGCCCGAGAGCCGCCCGGCAGAGCTTGATCCTTCCGAATTCCTCGCGGCCGCCGTCCGCGCCGACCAGCCGCGCCCGGCGCGCGCCGAGGCCGAGCAGGCGGTGAAGACGCTGCTCGCCTATATCGGCGAGAACACCAACCGCGAGGGCCTGCTCGACACGCCGCGCCGCGTGGTCGAGGCTTTCGACGAACTCTATCAGGGCTACCACCAGTGCCCGGCCGAGGTGCTCGACCGTACCTTCGGCGAGACCGCCGGCTATGATGATTTCGTCCTTGTGCGCGACATCGAGTTCACTTCGCAATGCGAGCATCACATGATGCCGTTCTACGGCAAGGCCCACATTGCCTATACGCCGGTGGAACGCGTGGTCGGCCTGTCGAAGCTTGCGCGCCTCACCGACATCTTCGCCCGCCGGCTCCAGACCCAGGAGCACATGACCGCGCAGATCGCGGCGGCGATCGACGAGATCCTCAAACCGCGCGGCGTCGCCGTGCTGATCGAGGCTGAGCATACCTGCATGTCGGTGCGCGGCGTCGCCAAGCATGGCGCCTCCACCTTCACCAGCCGCTTCACCGGCATGTTCCGCGACAATCCGGCGGAGCAGGCTCGTTTTCTGTCCCTGGTGCGAGGCACGCGCTGACCTCGCGAACGCTTTTGGCGAGGACGTCCGTGTCCGCTCACTCTCATGATGTCGAGGAAGGGCTTGCCTTCCAGCCCAGGTTCGACGCTGCCGGCCTCGTGACCGTCGTCGCGACCGACGTCGCCACCGGCGACGTGCTGATGGTCGCCCACATGAACGACGAGGCGCTGCGCAAGACCATTGCGACCGGCGAAGCCTGGTACTTCAGCCGCTCGCGCAATGCCTTGTGGCGAAAAGGTGAGACGTCGGGTCAGACCCAGCGCGTGGTCGAGATGCGTACCGATTGCGACCAGGACGCGGTCTGGCTCCGCGTCGAGCAGATCGGCGCGGCGTGCCACACCGGCCGCCGCTCCTGCTTCTATCGCAAGGTCGAGGCCGAAGACGGCGGCGCCAAGCTCGTCTTCGTCGATGCGGACAGGCTGTTCGATCCGGATGCGGTCTACAAGAAATAGCCGTCATTCCGGGGCGCTCCGAAGGTGCGCCCCGGAATGACGGCGAGAGCTGAATTAACCCCGCTTTAACCATACCTGTCCCACGGTGAGACGACAGGGCGCCGAATTGCCGGCGCCGGTCAATGCCGCGCGGGGCGGGCACTTCATCATGTCGGTCGACAATTCCAGTGCCTCTCAGACGGCGGTTCTCGATCCGTCGCGGGCACGCGTCGCCGGTGCGATCAAGCAGGCCTCGAGCGTCGCTGGCGTCAGCTTCCAATACATGCTGACCACCGCCAAGATGGAATCGGATTTCGATCCGACGGCCGGGGCCACCACATCGTCGGCGCACGGGCTCTACCAGTTCATCGACCAGACCTGGCTCGGCACGGTGAAGGAGGCGGGTACCCAGCTCGGCTATGGCAGCTATTCCGACGCCATCAGCAAGAGCTCGTCGGGCAGCTACACCGTCGATGATCCCGCGATGAAGCGCTCGATCATGAAGCTGCGCGACGATCCGGAGGCCGCCTCCAGCATGGCGGCTGCGCTGACGCAGTCGAACAGCTTCAAGCTCACGGGGCTACTCGGCCGCAGGCCGAGCGACAGCGAACTCTACATGGCGCATTTCATGGGTGTCGGCGGCGCCGCCAAGCTGATTGCCAATGCCGAGGACAATCCGCAAGCGGTCGGCGCGCGGTTGTTTCCCAATGCGGCTTCCGCCAATCGCTCGATCTTCTACGCCAAGGACGGCCGCGCCCGCAGCGTCTCCGAGGTCTATTCGGTGCTGGACACGCGCTATGCGAGCGCCGCGAATGCGAAACCGACGCGCAGCGCGATGGCGGCGTATGGCGACACGCCGTCGACCACGCAGGTCGCGAGCGCCAACGGCGTGCAGCCGAGCGCGCCGGTGATCGACAATGCCGCCTATCTCCAGACCTTTCCGGATACGCGCGGCGTGACGCCGGTGAGCGCGACAGCGCCAACGACCGTCGCGGACAATGCGCCGAGCACGCCGGTGTTTCGCTCGATCTATCAGCCCGGCGATGCCACGCAGCCGGTCTCGACGACCGTGCAGAAATTGTGGGGCAACAACGCCTCGCTCACCTCGGTCGCACCCGCGACCTCCGTCGCATCGGCAACGCCAGACGTGCGGCCGCCGCAGCCGCTCGATCTCTTCAGCGATCGCAACGGCACGTTCAGCAGCTAGTATCTGCACGCGCGCCGAAGCGCTCTTGTTCCATTAACAAAACGTCAACAAAACCAGTCAGTTATGGTGAACGCTTTGTTAAGCGTCGTGGTTTATTTTGTGTTGCAGGTGACAAGCCGTCACCGCTTCGTCTTCGTTGCGTAAGCCGGAAGCAGCATGATTGTTCGGCAGTTCATCAATTGGATCAGGACAGCGCCCGCCGGCGAGCGGGCCGAGGCGACGCGGGCACTGGCCCGGGCCTGGCTGATCTCAGACCTTTCCAATGACGACCGGGTTGCCGCCGAGGGCGCGCTTCTGATGCTGCTCGACGATCCCTCGCCGCTGGTGCGGCAGGCGATGGCCGAGGCTTTTGCGCGCAGCATTGAGGCGCCGGCCGCAATCGTGCGGGCGCTGTCGGCGGATCAGCCGACCGTCGCGCTGCCCGTGCTCGAACATTCTCCGCTGCTGATCGACGCCGATCTCGTCGACATCGTCGCGACCGGCAACGACGAAGTGCAGTGCGCAGTCGCCCGCCGCATCGCGCTGCCGGTATCGGTCTGCGCCGCCATTGCCGAAGTCGGCTGCGCCGCGGCAGCGCTCGAGCTGATCGAAAATCCTCATGCCGAGCTTGCGCCGTTCTCCTGGGATCGCATCGTCGAGCGTCACGGCCATCTCGCCGCGATCCGAGAAGCGATGCTGGTGCTGGAGGATCTGCCGTCCGCCACGCGCGCCGCACTGGTGGCAAAACTCTCCGAGACGCTGGCGCAATTCGTCGTGGCCCGCAACTGGCTGAGTGCCGACCGCGCCGAGCGCATCGCGATCGAGGCGCGTGACCGCTCCACCATGAACATCGCGGCGCGCTCGCGCGGCGAAGACATGCAAGGACTTGTTCGGCACCTGCGCATCACCGGCCAGCTCACCGCGGGTCTTATTCTGCGCGCGCTGCTGTCGAGCAATCTCGACCTGTTCGACGCGGCGCTGGCTGAACTCGCCGACCTGCCGCTGGCGCGCGTCTCCGCGCTGCTGCACGATCGCGGCGGCAATAGCCTGCACGCGCTGCTCCGCCGCGCCGGGCTTCCCGAGGCGACGTTTGCGGCCTTCCAGGTCGCGCTCGATGCCTGCCACGAGCAAGGCTTCGTCGATAGCGACGACAATGCGGCGCGGCTGCGCCGCCGCATGGTCGAGCGCGTGCTCACCCATTGCGAGACCGACCGCGGCGCGACCGAGCCGCTGCTGGTCCTGCTGCGCCGCTTCGCCACAGAATCCGCGCGCGAAGAGGCAAGGCTGTTCTGCGACGAGCTGGTCGCGGACGAGGCGATCGCGCCGGTCTATGACGATCTGATCGCGGCCTGAATCGTAGCTTCTAGTGCGCAATTGCGCACGGGGGGGCCGGGGCCCATACCGCGAGGTCTCGCAATTGAAGCGAGATGGCTGCCGCCTTTTGCAACAATTTCCGCTGGTGGTTATGGGTTCCGGCCTTCGCCGGAACGACGCCTATGGTTACCCCGCCGGCACGACGCTCGGTGCGAGGATCATCTCGAGATGCTCGGGGCGGTCGCGGTTGACCTGGGCGAGATAGTCGTCGGCGACCTTGCGCAGGCGCCGGCTGAGCTCGGCGGAGACGCTGATGCTGTCGAGCTTCGTGTTCTCGTGCACGATGGCGAGGATGGCGTTGATGTGGTGCGTGAACAGCTCGGCCGGCACCTTTTCAAGATCGGGCGCGTGCTCGATGACGCGGCACAGGCTCTCGGCAACGCCCGCCGCCGCCGGATAGCCGAAGGTCGCGGCGTCGCCCTTGATGTCGTGCGCGGCGCGAAACAGCTCGTCGCGCCTGTCCTTGGTGAAGCCGTCGTGCCGGATGGCGACGTAGGCGGCCGACAGCCGGTTGATCTCGGTCGCCATCCAGTCCTTGAACTCGCCGGCGAGGCCCGCGAGCGCCTGTTCGGCGCGGCCGATCGGATCGTCCATGTCCTTCTCTTCGACACGGCGCAAGACCGTCCGCAGCGGATTGGGCTGCGTGATGATTTGATGCGTGGCGAAGGCCGTGACCTTGATGTCCCTTGCGCTGTGCTTCGCCATGATATCGGCCTCGATCGTGAGAGACGTTGCGCTAGATGGAGGAGCGGGCCTTGTCGAGCAGCGAGGGCTGCTGCAGCACCTCGTGCTTTTCGCCGACGCGGCGCTCGGGGCCCATATAGGCGGAGTTGGTGTTGCGGCGCCGGTCCGGGCCGAAATAGGTCTTGGTCTTGATGAAGGGGCGGGGACTGGCGACCACGTTGAGGATACGCTGGTAGAGCCCCTTGGCTGAGATCGGCTTGGCCAAAAATTCGGTGACGCCGGCATCGCGCGCCACGGTGACGCGGCGCTTCTCGGAATGGCCGGTCAGCATGATGATCGGCGCGTAAGGATTGCCCTTGGATTCCGGCTGCCGGATCATCTGCGCCAGCTCGAGCCCGTCGAAGATCGGCATCGCCCAGTCCGTGATGACGATGTCGGGCACGTAATGGCTGTACATTTCCAGCGCCGTGGCGCCGTCCTCGGCCTCGTAGACTTCACGCGCGCCAAAGGAATGCAGCAGCGTCCGCAGAATGCGGCGCATGTGCGGATTGTCGTCGCAGACGAGGAAACGCAGCTTGTTGAAATCGATGCGGAACATGGAGCCCGGGCCGAAGCGGTCAACTTTCGTTAACCATATCTCGCCGGGAGTTAACGAAGGGTTGCGACCGGGGCCTCAAGGCGGAGGTCGGGGGCTCAGTTGCCGAACTGCTCGCGCAGGATGCGCTCTTCCAGGCTGTGGCCGGGGTCGAACAGCATCCGCATCGAGATGCTCTTGTCGGACAAGACCTCGACGCGCCGGACCCTGCGTACTTCCTCATGGTCGGCGACGGCCGCGACCGGGCGCTTGTCGTCCTCCAGCACCTCGATCACGACATAGGCGGTGTTGGGCAGCAGGGCGCCGCGCCAGCGCCGCGGCCGGAAGGCGCTGATCGGTGTCAGTGCCAGGAGCGCCGCGTTGATTGGCAGGATTGGGCCCTGCGCCGATAGATTGTAGGCAGTCGAGCCTGCCGGCGTCGCTACAATGATCCCGTCGGCGATCAGCTCGGGCATGCGCTCGCGCTCGTCGATCAGGATCCGCAGCCGCGCGGCCTGGTAGGTCTGTCGGAACAGGTAGACCTCGTTGATGGCGTGGTGCAGGTGAACGCGGTCGTTGACGTCGGTCGCGCGCATCAAAAGGGGATTGATCTCGGATTCGTGGGCCGCCTCGAGCCGCGCGCGCAGGTCGTGCGTCGAATACTCATTCATCAGGAAGCCGACCGTGCCGCGGTGCATGCCGTAGATCGGCTTTCCCGAGTGCATGTGCTGGTGCAGCGTCTGGAGCATAAGCCCGTCGCCGCCAAGCGCGACGACGACGTCGGCTTCCTTCGGGTCGCAATTGCCATAGTCCCTGGTGAGCTGGCCGAAGGCGGCCTGCGCCTCGCTGCTCGGGCTGGCGACGAAGGCGATCCGGTCGTATCGCGCTGGCTTGGTCATGGCTTCCGGGCAGGGCCGCTGGCTGGAGAAAGTTCCGCCGCGCTCGTCTATACGACCTGGGCCTGCATTGTCGAGGATGACCGCCCTTCAAGGCAAACGGACGGCTGCCGGATCCAGGACGAAAACGGGTCGTTTCGAGCCCGATCGGCCTCCTTGGGCGACATCGGGTCCATAATCCCCCAAACCGTCGCAATTCCGCGCTAGCCTTGCGGTCCGCACCGGTTCTCGCAGCCGGGGAGGGAGAACGATCATGGCCACGAATATGCCGGCGCTCCGCCGCGCGATCCTGGTGCTGGCGGTGTCGGCTTTCGCGCTCGCAGGATTTGCGCGCGCGGACGATCCGCCGCAGCCGCGCTCCGAGGCGGCGGCGCCAGCCGGACAGAAGGGCGGACGCGGCGGCGCACAAAGCGCGTCGCAGGCCTCGCCGTCGGCCGCCGAACCGCACCGTCTCCCGGTGGATTCCACCACGAAGCAGACGCTCGATCTGCCCGGCCGTACCCTCAACTTCGCTGCGACCGCCGGTTCGATCCGCGTGTTCGACGGCAAGGGCGAGCCGCTGGCCGACATCGCCTATACATCTTATGAGCTCGACGGCGCCGACCGCGCCACGCGACCCGTGACGTTCCTGTTCAACGGCGGGCCCGGCGCGTCCTCGGCATGGCTCCAGTTCGGCGCGGCGGGTCCGTGGCGGCTGCCGCTCGATGGCGAAGCCCTGTCGCCGTCGGCGTCCCCCGAGGTGAAGCCGAACGCGGAGACCTGGCTCGACTTCACCGATCTCGTCTTCATCGATCCCGTCAGCACCGGCTACAGCCGCTTCGTTGCGAACGGCGAGGATGCGCGCAAGTCGTTCTACTCCGTCGACGGCGACGTCAACTCGATCGCGCTCGTGATCCGCCGCTGGCTCGAGAAGCACGACCGGCTGACCTCGCCGAAATATGTCGCGGGCGAAAGCTATGGCGGCATTCGCGGCCCGAAGGTGGTGCGCCAGTTGCAGCTCCAGCATGGCGTCGGTGTCAGGGGATTGATCCTGGTGTCGCCGCTGCTGGACTTCCGCGAGTTCACTGGCACGAGCCTCCTGCAATATGTCGCGACGCTGCCGAGCTATGTCGCGGTGGCGCGTGAAGCCAAAGGACCCGTCAAGCGCGCCGATCTCGCCGACATTGAGGCTTACGCGCGCGGAGAATTCCTGGCTGACCTCGTCAAGGGCGAGGCGGACAAGGAGGCCAGCAACCGCCTTGCCGACAAGGTCGCCGAGCTCACCGGTATCGACCAGGCGGTGAGCCGCCGGCTTGCCGGCCGGTTCGACGTCGGCGAATTCCGCCGCGAATTCGACCGCAAGAACGGCAAGGTGACGGGACGCTACGACGCCTCGGTGCGCGGCTTCGATCCCTATCCGGATTCGAGCAGCTCGCGGTTCGGTGACCCCTCGGGCGATGCGCTGCAGGCGCCGCTGACGAGCGCCGCGGTCGATGTCCTCACGCGCAAGCTCAATTGGCGGCCGGACGGTTCCTACGAGGTCCTGAACGGCGCCGTCGAAGGCCATTGGGATTTCGGCCGCGGCATCAACCCGCCGCAGTCGGTGTCAGAGCTGCGCCAGATCCTCGCCACGGATGCGAAGCTGAACGTGCTGGTCGCGCACGGCCTGTTCGATCTCGCCACGCCCTATTTCGGATCGAAACGGGTGCTCGACCAGTTGCCCGCCTTCGTGACGTCCCGGCTCAAGTTCGTCGTCTATCCCGGCGGCCACATGTTCTATTCGCGCGACGGCTCGCGGCAGGCCCTGCGGGGCGAGGTCGAGGCTCTCATTCGGGAGTAGGCGGGCGCTTGCGGGGCTTGTATCTCCGCGCGATCTCGCGGGCCACGACGCGCTCCGGCTTTATGTTGGCTCCCGCAATCCAGATGTCACTGATCCTCCCGCGCTTGTCGCGGTTGCGGCGGACCGGCTCGCCGTGGCTGGCGTAGCCGGCAGCCCAGGCGAGCTTGCCGGTGTCGCGGCCGGTCACCTCGATCTCGGCGGCGTCCATGAAAGGGTTGTTGAACTGCGGATTGGCGATGAGCACGCGGTTGCCCGCGGGGACGAGATCGGTCGCGCCCCAGATCGTCCACCAGCGGCCGGTCCAGTCGCGCACGCGGCGGTCGGGTGCACCTCGAGTCTTGAACACGCGCAAGATCTGCATCGCGCCGTCCATCCAGAACGGCGCCGCGCCGTCGATGGAGTTGCTGAGGATGCTGATCGCGAGCTCGCAAGCGGGGATGGAGCAGGTCCGCGAGATGTAACCTTGAAAGCCGCCGCCATGGCCGAACCAATCCCAGCCGTCGGTGTTGCCGGCGTTGACGCCGAGGCCGCAATAGCCTTCGAAGCTTTGCGGGACGCGCCAATGGTTTCGCGTCATCTCGCGGCGGCTCGCGACCGATAGCACGCTCTTTTTCGCATTGGGCGCGAGCTGCGCGAAGAAGCGTGCCGTATCGGCGGCGGTCGCGACGAAGCCGGCGGCGGACGCCATCGCGCGCGCGGGATTGTCGCCGGGGATCACGCAGCGCTCGCCCAGCGGCACTTTTCGGGTGTGACCGCGCGCGAACGCCGCGCTCTTGGGAAGTGGCGCGTCCGGCTCGGTCTCGCGCAGGCCGGCAGGCTCGACGATCTCGTGCTTGATCCAGACCGGGTAGGGCTCCTTCGTCACGGCTTCGATGACGAGGCCGATCAGCCCAAAGCCGTGATTGGAATATTTGAAGCGCGTGCCCGGCTCGATCGCGGTCGGCAGCTTCAATTCCGCGAGCAGCTCCCTGGCGTTGAGATAGGGACGGCTGTCGATGAACTGGCCGGAATCGGCGCCGTCGCGCGTCAGCCCCGCGCTGTGCGACAGCACCTGCGCGATCGTCGTCTCGGCGACGCGGGGATGCAGGCCGCCGACATATTGGCCGATGGGATCGTCGAGCCGGAGCTTGCGCTGCTCGCGCAGCTTCATGATGCCGGCCGAAGTAAAGCTCTTCGAGTGCGAGGCAATGCGGCAGCGGTGGCGCGACGTGAGCTTCTCGCCGGTATCGAGATTGGCGATGCCGAATGCGTGCTCGGCAACGATTTCGCCGCGATGGGCGAATGCGACGATGACGCCGGGCTGTTGGATTGTCGTTTGCTGGAATTCGATCCAGGAGCCGATGTAGTCGATGGCGGATCGCAGCCAATTGTCCATTGCGCACCAACTTGCGAGGGGAGATTGGTGCGCGAGGCTAGCCGAGAACGCAGAACGGGCACAACCCCGCGGTTGTACCCGTTCGCTTCGTTCGAAGATGCGATGGCTTTAGTAGACGAGGGTCGCGCCGGTGGGCTTGTCGAGCGCTGTGGCAAGCGAGCGATACTCGGAGCTGTCGGTGCCGGCGAGCGAGGCGATCTTGTTCAGATGATATTGCGCCTGTTCGCGGTTGCCCTGCTCGAGCTGCCAGAGGCCGTAATACTGCCAGGTGCGGACGTGGTTCGGATCGTCCTTCAGCGCCAGCTCGTAATAGACCTTCGACGACTGGTAGTCGCCGAGCTTGCGATAGGAGTAGCCGATCAAATTGGCGACGTCGGCGACGTCGTCGCGCTCAAGCGACTTCAGCTGGCCGATCGCGCCGGTGTAGTCGTGGTTGTCGTAGATCGTGGTGTAGGCGGTGCGATAGGCGGCGAGGAATTTGGGATCGCTGATGGAGGAGCTCTTCTTCTTGCCCTTTTTGGTCGAAGTGTCCGACTTCGGCGGTGACGAGGGCTCGTCGCTGCCGGCGGCATAGGCGCTGGTCAGAACCGGCCCGGCCGCCAGTGCCATCGAGACAAGTCCCGGTACCAGAAGCATTGAGAGTCTGCGCATCTAAGTTCTCCCGTATGGAACGTGGCGATCGTACACGATTGCCCAAAGACCGGAACACCCAACGGACAAAAACATTCCCGGCTGCCCCGGTCTATTCGCCCTGCCGCAGATGACAAACTTGTCATCCAGATGAACGGAAGCCTGCTGCGGGCTTCAGATTGGGTTCAGTGCGCGCCCCCTAGGCTCCCACCTACGATCGAAGGGTTGGCGAGAGGGCGCCCGCCTCAAGATCCTTCCAAGAGGAGACCAACCATGTTGAAGACCATTTCCGCAGCCTTGCTCGCAGCTTCCGTGATCGCAGCCCCGGCTTTCGCCGCCGAGGCCGGCAAGACCACTACGACCACGCCGGTGATCAAGGCGGACCAGAACCAAACCAAGGTGTCGACCACCGCCGCGAAACCCGACGCCGGCCTCAAGGCCGATGCCAAGACTTCCGATGGCAAGACTTCCGATGCCAAGGCGGGCGCCAAGGTGGGTACCAAGTCGAAGGCGATGAACGCCAACGCCGCGGTCACGCCGGACGAGCACAAGACCGTGCGCACGCATCGCCATCACCACAAGCATCTGTCAGCCAAGAAGTCGCTGAAGACGCAACCGGACGTGACCAAGCCGGCGACCATGGACAAGCGCAGCTAACGACTGATCCCGCGCGGCGGCATCCTGGCATTGCCCCGCTGCCGCGTGCGGAATTCAGACCCGGCCCGTCGTCCCGGCGTCTGCGCGAAAGCGCAGGCGTCGGCGGCGGGCCGGTGCGTTGTCCGCAAGGCTTGTTGTCCGCAAGGCTTGTTGTCGGCAAGGCGCGCGAGCAGGACCGAATTCCCTTCGCGCAACCTCGGGGCTAGAACGTCTCCTGGTCTGATTGAGCGGAGAGCGCGAGCTGTGGGGCGATTGGCGAAACAAGCGGTGCGGCTGGCATTGATCCTGGCATTGCCGTTGGCGCTCGCGGCATGTTTTGGCAGCGACGGTGACCGTCCAACCCTGATGGAGGGGACCCAGGCCGGTGGGCCGCAGCCGTTTCCCGACAATTTCCGCAGCGATACGCTGGCCTTGATGCGCAGCTATCTGAACAACCCCGTCGGCGTGCGCGACGCCAGCATGGCCGAGCCGGTGCAGCGCGAGGTCGGCGGCCGGCAGTTCTATGTCAGCTGCCTGCACTTCACCCCACGCGAGACCGACGGCACCTACAAGCCCATGCGCGAACGCGCCGTCATTTTCGTCAACGGCCGGGCGGACCGCGTCGTCGATCGCGCCAGCGAGCTGTGCGCGGGCGCGGTTTACGTACCCTTTCCGGAACTGGAAAAGATGACGCGGTAGCGCAAAGCCCGCCTTCATCGCCTGGTGGTAGGACAGAGGCCGCCGGAGCTGCCGGATCACATTTCGGCGAGCTTTGAACGGGGTGGTTTCGCCTTGCGACAAATCGTTACGGCCGGCCTTTGCGCAGACGACAAGAACAGTCGGTGCAAGCAGGCGTGACGGAACAAAATCGCGTTGTTGCCGCCCCGTCACAGTTACGAACGATCAACGTTCCGGCATCGCCGCGAAGCAACCTAATTCACGCCACGTTGTTTCCTGAGTGTCGAATTTGAAAGAACGGGGATGATCATGAAGACGATTTTGCTGGGCGCAGCAGCGGCTTTGCTGGCGCTGGCCGCACCGGCCGCCGCCGCTGACATGCAGCCGCGCACCTATACCAAGGCACCGGCCTATACGCCGCCGCAGGTGATCTACAACTGGACCGGTTTCTACATCGGCGGCCATGTCGGCGGCGCCTTCGCCGGCGACAGCAGCTTCCAGTCGAGCGACGCGCGCTTCCTGGGCGGCGTGCAGGGCGGCTTCGACTACCAGTTCGCGCCGAATTGGGTGGTTGGTGTTGAAGCCCAATATTCCTGGCTGCCGACCAACAATAACGGTGCCACGTTCCCGCTGGGCACGCAGGTAACCTCCAACACCGACCAACTCGGCTCGGTGACCGGCCGCATCGGCTACACCTGGGGACCGGCCCTGCTCTACGCCAAGGGCGGTTATGCCTGGCGCAATGGCGGTCTCGGCGTCAACATCGCCGGCGTGCCGCAGGCCTTCGCCGCCACCGGCAACAGCAAGGACGGCTACACCGTCGGCGGCGGCCTCGAATACATGTTCGCGCCGAATTGGTCGGCCAAGGCCGAGTACCAGTACTACAACTTTGGCAGCACGACCTTCACCTCCGGCCCGGCCGACATCGTCGGCGTCCGCGGACGGGAAGACGAGCATACCGTCAAGGTCGGCGTGAATTACCGCTTCGGCTGGGGCGGTCCGTCAGCCGCGCGCCAATGAGTCGTCGGCGACAAGCCGAGATCTGACCCCAAGATCTGACAAAGGCCGGGTCCAGCCGGCCTTTGGTTTGCCGGCCTCCTTTGTTTGCCAGCCTCCTGTTTGCATTGCGTGAACCATCTGGCGCGTCGTTTGCAGGCAAACGTTTCGGTGGGCGCCTTCTCACGCGCGTCATGGAGCTCGGGTAAAGCAAAAATAATTTTTGCCGCTTACGGAACTCGCGCTCCGGAACGCGTTATATGAGAATTACGGGCAGGTGGGACGACGGACATGCGTATCTTGGTGTCGGCAGTGGTACTCTCGTTCGTTGTGTGTCTGCCGTGCTCTGCCCAAACAATCCTCAAATCCGAGCCTCTGATGCTGGCACCTTATGAGGTGGCCTTCGTCAAGGACGCCTCTTGCCCCTCCGGCAAGGTGCTGAAGGTCACCGGCGCGATCCGGGGGCTGCATCGCCGGAAGGCCTGCGTGGCCCTGGCCGGCGAGCAGGCCTCGCTGGCGACCGCGACGCCCTGAGACTTTCCCCGGCGCTGACTTTCCCCGGCTTCCAGCCGGATCCTAAGCATTCAGCTCGAGCTCCATCCTGGATTGACGATCGGCCTCGGCCTTGTTCCTGGCGGGGTCCTCGCCTTGTGCCGCCCGGCAAGGCTTGATCTCGTAATCGTTGTCGAGCACCCGGCGTGGCCCGGGGCGGTCGTCGTCCGCGGATACGTCCACGACAAGGCCACTCCGCTGCGCGAGCCTCCAGACGTCGGACTCGTCAGGATAGGCCTTGCTGATCTGGGCGTCGTTGCAGAACAGGGCGTAGGGCATTCTTCGCGCTCCCGGAAACCGCGTTAACGACTTTGCGGGGGCGGGGTTCCCGGTGAGCGACCGATCACGCGGCCGTGATCTGGGTCGCCGAGCCTGAGTCCTTAACGAGTCCTGAATCCCGAAAAAAAGAATCCCCGGGACTCGTTTGGCGGAATCAGCGGATGTTTTCGGCCATGAGGACCGACCTGAAAACCTCTTGCGGGCACATGCTGCTGCCCCTGACGCTGGCCCTGTTGGGCGCGTGCGCGGCCAATCTCTGGCTGGTGTGGTCCTGGCTGTAGCCCGCGACGGGAGGCCCGGCTTTACTTTTCAGCCGGTGGACGGGAGGAGGGGTCGCGGATGGCGGCGCGCAGTTTGGTCAGGGTGGCCGCGCAATATTCCTCGCGCTCGCGCTCGAACCGCTCCTGGTGCTTGCGGAAATTGGCGATGCGGGCCTGCATCTCGGTGCGGAAATCGTAGCTCGCCCGCGGCGGCGGGAGAGGTGAGGACCGCGGCGGCGGAGCCGGCTGGAGCGGCTCGAACTCGTCGACGGTCTTGCCGGAGACGATCTCCACCGACGCGGCAGGTGCCGCCATCGGGATCTCCGGCGGATGGAGATCATCCTTTTTGCCGGTTACCGATTGGACGAAAGCCATTGTCTGGGCGATCAGCGCGTCGCGTTCAAGGATCCACTTCATGGCGCACCTTTGTTGGGGCTATTCCAGCAAAGCTGGCCGATCGAATCAAGGAGGTGTCCGGTAGGGGATTGCATATTTTTCCCGCCCGCCCGACAGTGGGGGATGGATGCCAAAGCGGACCATTCGGACGAAGCAGAGGGCTTGAGGCTCGTCCGCGCCTTCCTGTCGCTGTCGCCCGACAAACGGGCGGAGGTGATCGCGTTCGCGGAAGCACTGGCGCGCGCCCAAGGCCGGCCCGAGGAGGGCACGGAGGTCTCGCCGAGGTGAGCGCTATCGCGCCCGCGGATTGACGTTGGGCTCAAACGGCGCCCCGACCACCCGAACCGGTGTCGGAGCAGTCACGTCGATCGCCGCCCGTTCGGCCATCTGCTTTGCCGGAGCCGGCCCCAGTGTCAGTTCGAGCAGCGCAACTGTGCCGGCCACGGCGCCACAGCACAGCGTCACCGTCGCCAGCAGAAACATGTTTCGGTTTTCTTCCCTGATCCGCATGAGCCGACAACGGCCGACGCCGGCGACCGGTTCCGCGCCGGCCATGTCCGGATCGCGCCCCCGGTCGGGCCGAAGCTTACGTCGAGACTCCGAAGGGTTATTTTTCCGTAAGGCCATTCGGGACATTTGGCATCAAATTTTAACGTCCACGGGTTCCAATGCCCGACGCTGGGATTATGCGTCGGCAGAAAATTGGGACGGCTGCGATGAGCGTTTTGAACAACCTGAAAATCGTGTGGAAGGTCGCGCTGATCGTGGCCGTGATGGGCTGTGCGATGGTTGCCGTCGCCGCGTTCGGTACGCGCGAACTCTCGGCGACCGTGGACGGCTTCGCCGAGCTCTCCGCCGCGCAGTCGTCGGCGCTCAACCTGACGCGGGCCCAGCGCCGCGCCGAGACCTATCATGCCGCGCTCTATGCGGTCTTCACCGAGGCGACGGAGGCGGGCAACGCCAACCGCCTCAAGACCGCGACCCAGAACCGCGACGAGATCCGTCAATATTTGGAGGCGGCGGAGCAGGACGATCCGGCCCGCGCGAGCCAGATCAAGAGCATCGGCGACCAGTTGAAAGCCGTGTTTGCCGGCTGCGATCCGGTGCTGAAGGCCGGTTCGCTCGCAAGCAGCCCCGAAGAGAATGCCAAGGCAGCCGAACGCGCGCACAAGGAGTGCGACCCGGTGATGGATGCGGCTCTCGCGCGCATTGCCCAGTTCGTAGGCGAGACCGCACAGGCGGTCACCAAGCGCAAGGATGCCATCAACCGCGACGCCCGATCCGCGACCTGGACCGTGATCGGGGTCAGCGCTGGCGGCCTGATCGTCGGCATCGCGATCGCGCTGTTCATCGGCCTCTACGCGATGTCGCGCCCGATTGCCCGCCTCAAGCTCGCCATGGAGGGCCTTGCCCGCAACGATCTCAAGACCGAGGTGCCCGAGAAGGACCGGCGCGACGAGATCGGCGACATGGCCAGGACGGTCGAAATCTTCAAGACCAACGGGATCGAGGTCGAGCGCCTCAAGGCTTCGCAGGTCGAAGTTGAGAAGCGGGCCGCCGAGCAGCGCAAGCGCGATATGGTCAACCTTGCCGACGGCTTCGAACGGGCGGTCGGCGAGATCATCGAGACGGTGGGCTCGGCGTCCACCGAGCTCGAGGCGTCGTCCTCGACGCTGGCCACCACTGCGCAGCGCGCGCAGGAGCTGACCTCGGTCGTCGCGGTCGCCTCGGGTGAAGCCACCGGCAACGTGCAGTCGGTTGCGACGGCCACGGAGGAGCTATCCTCCTCGGTCAACGAGATCAGCCGGCAGGTGCAGGAATCCGCGCGGATGGCCGGCGAGGCCGTCACCCAGGCCCGCACCACGACCGAGCGCGTCAGTGAGCTCTCGGTTGCGGCGACGCGCATCGGCGACGTCGTCGAGCTGATCAACACCATCGCCGGCCAGACCAACCTCCTGGCGCTCAACGCCACGATCGAGGCGGCCCGTGCCGGCGAGGCCGGCCGCGGCTTCGCGGTCGTCGCCGCCGAGGTGAAGACGCTGGCCGAGCAGACCGCGAAAGCGACCGGCGAGATCAGCCAGCAGATTTCCGGCATCCAGACCGCGACGCAGGAATCCGTCAACGCGATCCGCGACATCTCCGCGACGATCGAGCGGCTCTCGGAGGTGTCCTCGACCATCGCCGCGGCCGTCGAGGAGCAGGGCGCCGCGACCCAGGAGATCTCGCGCAACGTGCAGCAGGCCGCCCACGGCACCCAGCGGGTCTCCACCAACATCACCGACGTGCAACGCGGCGCGGCCGAGACCGGCTCTGCCTCCTCGCAGGTGCTCTCGACCGCCAAGATGCTGGCGACCGACAGCAACCGGCTGAAGGACGAAGTCGGAAAGTTCTTGCGGACGGTGCGCGCCGCGTAAGTCGGCGCGGCGGCTTTCGTCCGTCGCGCTGATCGCGCTTATTGCAGCAGCAGAAACGCAAGCGCGATGACGAGCAGCACGCCCGTCATGATGATGGCAGTCGCCGCGCCGGCGGCGATCCTGGCCTTCTCTTTGCCTGTGGTGGAGCGCATTGGGCCCAGACGCGACGGATGACGTAAGCAGGTTCGCTTACGGACCATTTCGGACCGCTCGCTTTGCCTGTATACTGCGGCTGCGCCGGAATTCACATCCCGTCCTATGACCTCCAATCGTCCACCCGTGCTCGCCCATGAGCGGTTCGTCGCCGACCGCGACAATCTCGCGGGCCTCGACCTTGCCGCGCGGTTCGTGCGGATCGAGCAGACCAACCTGTGGGGCGCCGCCACCTCGGTATCGGGGCTCGGCTCGGAGGACCCCGCGACTGCCGCGATCCGCGAGGCGCTTCCTCTGCTGCTGCAACGGCTCGGCGCGCGCTCGCTGCTCGATGCGCCCTGCGGCGACGCGGGCTGGATCGCCCGCTTGAAGCTCGATCTCGACTACACCGGCATCGACATCGTGCCGTCGCTGATCGAAGCCAATCGCCGCCGTGTGGCGGGCGGCGAGTCGTCCGGCCGGTTTCTCGTTGCCGATATCACGCGCGATGCGCTGCCGTGCGCGGATGTCATTCTGTGCCGGGATTGCACGGTTCATTTGAGCTTCGACAACATCGTTCGCGCCGTCGCCCGCTTTCGGATGAGCGGCGCGCGCTTCCTGCTGGTCACGACGTTTCCCGAATGGGAAGGCAATCGCGATTGCGAGGACGGCGACTGGCGGGCGCTGAACATGGAGAAGGCGCCGTTCGACTGGCCGGCGCCGCGCGCGCTGATCAACGAGCGTTGCGAGGAGGGCGGTGGCGGCTGGCGCGACAAGAGTCTCGGGCTGTGGCGGCTCGATCAATTGTGGGATGGGGCCCGCATTGCCACGGATGTGTGACAGGCGCGAGCGGAACGTCCGTTGCCTAAGTGATGGCCGTCGCGATATACTTGTGGTTGTGTGAAGCGATCTCGCGTTGCGGTGACGATACCGGAGCACGCCATGAGGACGAGTTTTGTCGTAGCCGCTCTGTTGATCTGGTGCTCCGCGCCGGCACTGGCGCAGCAGGACGGCGCTGCGCTCTATGCAACACAGTGCGCACAGTGTCACGACGGCGATGTCCAAAACCGCGTGCCGGGCCGCAGTGCCATGCAGGCGATGTCGTTCGATCATGTGCTGGAGACTTTGACCTTCGGCAGCATGTCAGCGATGGCGAAGGACCGCAGCGACGGAGAGCGCCGTGCAATTGCCGCCTTCGTCACCGGCAAGTCCGCGACCAGTGCCAGTGCGGTCGACGCGGAGGGACGCTGCACGCAGCAGGCCGGCGGCTTCCCGCAAACGCTGGACGGTCCGCGCTGGAACGGATGGGGCGTTGACGTCAACAACAGTCGCTTCCAGCCGGCCGATATGGCCGGTCTGACCGCGGAGCAGGTGCCGCACCT
Organism: Bradyrhizobium nivariense; assembly: GCF_029846695.2. Taxonomy (NCBI): domain Bacteria; kingdom Pseudomonadati; phylum Pseudomonadota; class Alphaproteobacteria; order Hyphomicrobiales; family Nitrobacteraceae; genus Bradyrhizobium; species Bradyrhizobium nivariense. Next base: position 52,060 of record NZ_JARWCR020000031.1, read on the forward strand.
GCGGCTGAAATGGGCTTATGCCTTTCCCGGCGCCTCGGTGTCCTTTGCGCCGCCAACCATCGTGGGCGGCCTGCTGTTCATCGGCGGCACCGACCGCAAGGTTCACGCGCTTGACGCGCGAAGCGGCTGCACGCTGTGGACATTCGCGGCCGATGCCGCCGTGCGCGCCGCGATCAGCTTTGCACAGCTTCCGGGCTCCGATCAGTTCGCGATCTTCTTCGGCGATTTGCGCGCCAACGCCTATGCCGTGAACGCGCTGACCGGCACGGTGATCTGGAAAACCAAGGTCGAGGAGCATGCGGCTGCGCGCATCACCGGCGCGCCGACGCTGCATTCCGGCGTGCTCTACGTGCCGGTGTCCTCGCTCGAGGAAGCCGCCGGCTCGCAGGCCTCGTACGAATGCTGCACCTTCCGCGGCAGCGTGGCGGCGCTGGACGCCGCGACCGGCAAGACGGTCTGGCAGGCCTATACGATTCCCGAAGTGCCGCATCCGACCGGCAAGAATGCGAGGGGCACGCAGCTATTCGGCCCGTCCGGCGCCGCCGTCTGGTCGGCTCCGACGATCGATCCGAAGCGCAGCGCGATCTATGTCGCGACCAGCAATTCCTACTCAAATCCGCCGTCCGCAACCAGCGACGCGATCCTCGCCTTCGATCTTGCGACAGGAAAGCTGCTCTGGAAGCAGCAGGCGACGCCGAAGGACGCCTATGTTGTGGCGTGCTACAGCGCGGACAAGACCAATTGTCCCGAGGATCACGGACCCGATCACGATTTCGGTCAGTCGCCAATTCTCGTGACCCTGCGCGACGACAGGCGCGTGCTGGTCATTGCGCAGAAATCCGGCGTCGTGCACGCGCTCGATCCCGATGACGGCGGCAAGATCCTGTGGCAGACGCGGATCGGGAAGGGCGGCGCGCTCGGCGGCAGCGAGTGGGGCTCGGCCGCCGACCAGGACCGCATCTATGTCGCGAACTCCGACGTGCGCTTTACGCGCGACGGCACGCGGCGGCTCGATTCCACCCAGGGCGGCGGTCTGTTCGGGCTCGACCTCGTCAGTGGAAAGATTGCAATGGAAGTGCCGCCGGTCGCCTGCGGTGACCGCCCGCAATGCAGTCCCGCGCTGTCGGCGGCGGTGAGCCTGATCCCGGGCGTCCTGTTCTCCGGCGGCGTCAGCGGCTTCCTGCGCGCCTACGCCACCGCCGACGGCAAGCTCTTGTGGGAGTTCGACACCGCGCAGGATTTCAAAGCTGTCAACGGCGTCCCCGCTTATGGCGGCGCAATCGACGGCCCGGGGCCGGTCATCGCCCGCGGGATGCTCTACACCAATTCCGGCTACGGCCAGTGGAGCGGCATTGCCGGCAACGTACTGCTGGCGTTCGAGGTGGAGGAGAAGTGAGGGCCGTCATCGGCGCGACTTGCGGCAGTGCAGGACCAGGGCATCGCCGCAGGTTGCCTGACTACGCTCTCGACCGCGGTCGCGATCTGCGTGCTGTATTCGGCGCTTATCACGCCTGCCATCTACTCGCTCCTGGCGCAGGCGATCACGACGCCGCCGGACAATTCCGCGCAACGAAAGCCCTGGAGGTGCGTCATATGGCTTGGCGCCCAGGATGAAATTGAGTTTGGCTTGAATGGCGAGGTCTTCTTCGTCAGTCAAAATAGGCATGCACGCTCCGGCCTCTGCGCTTCGAGATACGGAGCGGGCCGATAAGGATTGTGCATAGGCCCCTGCAAATTCTGGTGGAACAAAACACCGAGCGTTCGAAACGTGAGGAAGCGGAGTGTGCTCGATGATCGATGCCAAATGCAGTTGTGGGACCGTCAGGCTTTCGCTTCCGGGACCATCCAGCCTGGTAGTCGCCTGTCATTGTGTCGATTGCCAGCGCCGAACCGGCGCGCCGTTCGGCGTCGGTGCCTTTTATCCGGTTGGGGCCGTCACGATCTCGGGCGCGCCGAAGGAGTACGTCCGGCCAAGCGCAAGCGGCGGCAAGGTCCGCAGCTATTTTTGCTCCGGCTGCGGTTCGACGGTCTATTGGAAGGCGGACAATCTGCCTGCGATGATCGGTGTTGCCGTCGGTGCGATCGCGGCACCGAATTTCCCAGTCCCGATCAAGTCGGTTTTCGAGCAGTCGAAACATGCCTGGGTGGAGATATCAGGCGCTGAGCACTTCCAGCAAAGCAGCGTGCCGAAGCATTCGAAATGAGCGTTGGGCGTCAAAAGCTGGTGCCGGCTGAGGGGATTGAACCCCCGACCTTCGGTTTACAAAACCGCTTGTCTGTAAACAGGATATCGCCCGAAGGGGCATAAAGCACAAAATTTGTTGACAGTATAATAGGTTAGATCGGCATTAGAAATCGACCGCTTGTAGAATGGGGCTTGGGTCTCCATATGTTTGTATCCCCATGTATCCCCAAAAGGCCTGAAATGGCAAACAAGCGATACGCGCTGACGAAGGATTTGCTAAGCGAGGCCGGCGCCAAGCGCGATGCGGACGCCGAATGCCAGTTCGCCATTGATAATCCCAGAGGCCTCAGCCTCCGCGTCAGGGGCGGGGAGGTCGCTTACTATGTGCAGGCCCGCACGCGTGTCCGAGGCCAAAAGTCCACGGTCGTAAAACGGCGGCTTGGAGCGATGGGAGACTTCACTTTCGCCCAAGTGAAGAAGATCGCTACCGAGGCAATATTCGCGATCAAGAACGGGCGCGATCCGGACGCCGTAATCGAAACCAGGTTGATGGGTGGCGACGAAAAGTCCGTCGCTATCGCCGTTGACCGCGCCGAAGCCCTGAAGGGTGAACTGTGGACTTTCGAGACACTGATCACTCAATACGCACAACGAACGAAAAGCGTGAAAGACAGTGGTCGCAGTGAAGCAGCCAAGTTGCGCCTTGCACCTTCGTCAATCACCGAACTTGAGACGCGGTTGCGAGATCGGCCGGAAAACGCTGAACTCAAGAAGCGTTTCGTAAAGGAGCTTCGCCTTGAGGATCTTGAAGAGGTTCGCGACCTGATTGAGGCCAGCGGTTCAGGTCCCTCGGCTGCAGCAAAATATGCTGATCTGGCCAAGCGGGTTCTACGCTGGGGACTCCAGCAAAAGCGGCGCTTCACTGGTCTTGAGCCGACTGCGACCTGGTGGGAGGCGTTATCCCACGAGTACGAAATGGAGGATCGCTCGGGGCGCTATCTCACCCCGGCGCAGATCGGGATGCTCATTGCTCTGCTGGAGGCCGTCAGGCCGTTGGGAGGCAATAACAACGATGCAGTTCTGGGTGCTCTGCAGGTTTCATGGATGATCCCTCAACGGAGCTCCGCTCTGGTGAATATGCTCGCGTTGGGCTCCGATCGCTGGATTCCTGATCCCGCGCCGGAACGTGTCGGTTGGCGCGTCTATACCTGGAAACCGGACGAGGTCAAAAACAAGCGCGAAATCAAGTTGAGCGTTCCGCCTATCGCGATCGAGATCCTCGAAAGAGTGGCGCGTTACTCGAGACAACAGTTGGGCGCAGTCTCGACCTGGGCGTTTCCGCAGGATCGCAACAAGTATCTGGTGCGCGCTCTCGCCGCTAAACAACGTAACGATAATGGCGTACCGGCCCATCTGGATAAGGCGATTACTCCGTCCTCCCTCAATCACGCGCTTGATGCCCTGGCAGGACGCAAACCGGGATGGCCGGATCTGCTCACTGTCGTTGGGCTGCCCAACCGGATTGGCCCCCATGACGAGCGTCGGTCGGTCACAAGTTTCTTTGAGAATTTCGGTGAAGGTGCATATGCATCCGCGCTCCTGGATCATCGCGTGAGCGGCGCAGACAAGATGTCGCGCGAGGTCGCTGCCATCACCCAGAGCGTTTACAGCGCCGCGGACCGCGTGGTGTTCAAGGCCGAAGGCATGCTGATGTGGATGGAAGCGGTGTTGCCGGCTTATGAAGCTGCAAAAAAGGATCCGCGCCTGGCGAAGGCAGTTGAAATGCGAAAGGTCGCTTTGGCGAAAGGGTCGTCTAATGAGACGAGCGGGCGATCCAAGGCGCGTTCCGCGGGCGCGCTTGGCTCGGCTTAGATTTCGAAGATCATGATCTCCCGGTGGGGCAGCCCAACGCCGTGCTCGATGCGGTCGGGCCATTTCTTGCGCTTCACGCACTGAGACTTTAGTCTGCGGCCGCCAACGGCGGGATCGGCAGCGCCGTAATTGATTTGATCTTTTCCATCGCAAAGCGCGAGGTGACGTTCTTGAGCGGCACGGCGTGGATCAGCTTCTTGTAGAACACGTCGTAGCTCAGCATATCCGGAATGACCACGCGAAGCATGTAGTCGACATCGCCGGCCATCCGATAGAATTCCATCACCTCGGGCATGGCGCTGACGGCCTCGGCGAAGCGCTTCAGCCAAGCATCCGAATGGTCAGCGCTCTCCACGGAGACGAACACCGAAAGACCCAGCCCGATCTTGTTCTGATCGACCAAGGCAACGCGCCTCAGGATCACGCCGTCGGCCTCCAGTCTCTGAATGCGCTTCCAGCACGGCGTCGACGACAAGCCGACGCGGTCCCCGATTTCCGCAACCGAGAGCGAAGCGTCCTCCTGGAGAACCGCCAGGATTTTCCGGTCGATGGCGTCGAGACGACGGCCGGTCTCGGCGAGCTGCAGGGCAGCGTCGGTCATGTCAGAAACCTCGATGTGATTGAAAGTTGGACGCGTTGTTTGGCGTCAGCCGTGCGGCCCGAACAGGAATATCTCGTAGAGATCGTCTTGCCTGTCGTCCGGGCCGCCCGCCGGTGGCCGCAAGGAGCGCTGCGACCATCCGCGTGCCTGTCCGATCAAACGAGCGAAGCCTGACTGTAGTGAGATGACGTAGCTCATGTTCACTCCGGACAGCGGTGTAGGGCGAGAACACCGAAAAGCTATCACGGCAGGGATGGCGTTGAACATTGCTACACGCTCGTCGGGGTCAGTTTGGTTGAAACGTGCTGGCGTCGCCGCGAGCGCGAGTGTAAACTTCCACGGCACTTGGCGGCGGTGGATGATTTCGATGTCCGTTGCTGGGCCAAAAGCAAAAGGCATCGCGTTGCTAGTCGACCGCCAGCAGCGAAAGCACGTCGGCCTGCCGGAGCCGCGGTGCGGAACCGAGGTCGGATGGCCTGCGGCAGGACGCTGACGCTGGATAGAGCATGGGCATACCCATGCCGCCGGACACGAGATACGGCAAGGCCCCATCAGCTCGGCCATGCAAATGTGCGCCTGTCATGATGCCCAGCGCGATCAGAAAGGTGACCAGCAGCACCAGGGGGAAGATGAAAGCTTCCCGGATGTGGAGCCGATCCGTCACCGCGCGCGCATCGATCGCGCGTTCGACGACGGAACGGCGGCTGGCCCATTCGAGCGTGAATTCGAACATGCGCTCAGCTCACTTCATGTAGTCAGGCAGAGTGAACCCGTCATAGAATCGATCGGACTGGATCGCGGTCTTGAATGCGGGCGATTTGTAGCCGGCGACGATATCCTGGGCCCATTCGGCGCTGGCGTTGGCCTTCTTCACGGCAAGCACGTTGATGTAGGGCGTCGTCATCTTCTCCAGCGCGAAGGCGTTGGTCAGCTTCAGCCCGCTGAAGATCGCGAAATTGCCTTGGACGGCGGCGAAGTCGACGTCGTCGAGTGCCCGCGGTGCCTGTGCGGCCTCGAGCGGCACGATCTTGATGCCGCCGGGGTTCTTGACGACATCGAGCTCGGTGACATCGATCGGCTTACTGTCGCGGATATCGATCAGGCCGAGGTCACGGAGCACCCAAAGCGCGCGTTGCAAATTGACCGGATCGTTCGGCACGGCGACGCTCGAGCCCGGCTTGATCGGTGTGCCCAGCGGATGCTTCTTCGAATAGAGACCCATCGGAGGGGTTGGGACGTGGACGATGCCGACGAGATCGGTGCTCTGCCGCTCGTTGTAGGAATCGAGAAAGATCGTGTGCTGCATCACATTGGCGTCGATCTCGGACTTGAACACCGCGTTGTTGGCTTCAAGGCCGGTCGAGAACTCGACATAGCGGACCTTGTAGCCCTTCTTCTTCAGCTCTGGCTCGACGCCAATCTTGAATTCATCGATGTACGGCCCCGGCACGAAGCCGACGCGGAGCTCCGGCTTCGCGGGTTGCTGTGCCTGAGCATTCCCGGCGGCGACCGAAAGAAAGAGCCAAAAGGCCGGAGAGGAAAAACCACGCTGCTTTCATTTTCACTTGCTGAGCTTGAGGTGCGATGCGATTGTGGATGCGGCTTCAGGCGATCGCCTTGACCGCGTTGGAATAGACGCTCGCCGGTCGGGCGAGGCCATAGTGATCGCGGAGCGTCGTGCCGGTGTAGTCCTCGCGGAACAGGCCGCGCTTGCGCAGGATCGGCACGACGTGCTCGGTGAATGCATCGATGCCGCCGGGCAGCCAGGGTGGCATCACGTTGAAGCCGTCGGCGGCGCCACCCTCGAACCAGGTCTGGATATTGTCCGCGATCTTCTCGGGTGTGCCGGCAATGACCCAGTGGCCGCGCGCGCCGGCAAGTCGCTGGACCAGCTGCCTGATGGTCGGCTTCTCACGGTCGACGATGTCGACCACCAGCTTGAAGCGGCTGGCAACGCCTCGTGCGCTTGCGGTGTCGATGAGGTGGCGGGGAACGGGGCCGTCGAGATCGTAGCCGGTGAGATCGACGCCGATCATCTGGCGCAGCTGGGTCAGCGAATATTCAGGCTGGATCAGCGCGTTGAATTCCTCTTCCAGGCGGTCGGCTTCTGCTTGCGTGCTGCCAATGAAGGGGCTTATGCCGGGCAGGATCTTGATCTCGTCGGGACCACGCTCGAAGGCGCGGGCCTGGCGCTTGATGTCGGCATAAAACGCCTGCGCCGAGTCCAGCGTCTGATGCGCGGTGAAGATCGCCTCTGCATACCGGGCGGCAAAGGCGCGGCCATCGTCGGAGGCGCCGGCCTGCACGTATACCGGCCGCCCCTGTGGTACGCGTGAGATGTTCAGCGGGCCGCGAACGCGGAAATGCTTGCCGACGTGATCGAGTGTATGGATCTTGCTGGTATCGGCGAAGATACCGGAGGCGGGGTCGTTGACGAGTGCCTCATCCTCCCAACTGTCCCAGAGCCGCGAGATCACATCGAGATATTCGCGAGCGCGCTCGTAGCGCTCATGGTGCGGCGGATGCTCGGGCAGGCCGAAATTCTGCGCGGCCTGCGGTGCGCTGGTGGTGACGATATTCCAGCCGGCGCGACCGCGGCTGAGATGATCGAGCGAGGCAAACAGCCGCGCCAGATTGTATGGCTCTGTATAAGTCGTGGACGCCGTTGCGATCAGCCCGATGCGACTGGTGACGGCCGCGATTGCGGCGAGCCAAGTGATCGGCTCGAAGCGAAAGCGCTGGGCATAGCGGACGTTGTCGGCCAGTGCCGGGCCGTCGGCAAAGAAGATGGCGTCGAACTTGCTCGCCTCGGCCCGCTGTGCCAGCTCCTGATAGAAGGTGATGTCGAGAATGCGGTCCGCAGCCGATCCCTTGTGGCGCCAGGCGGCTTCGTGATGGCCGCCGGGATAGATGAAGAGATTGAGAACAAGCTGCCGTTGGTTGCTCATAGTTTGGGAGTCCGGATGCAGGCCGTTGATGCGACGTGATTGAACCGAACTCTATGGCGCCTGAGAGAGAAATGTCGATGAAATGGATTTGCGTTGTTATACGCGATGCGAGCATGAATCTAACGGAAAACAGCGGAATGGAGATGGCGTTGCGAGCGCGCGTTAGCAGTTGCTCCGTATCTAGGCCGATCGTGTTCCCGCCGTTGCTTGAGTCACCACGCTGCTCGGCGGCACGTCCCTGGTCACCCAGACATTGCCGCCGATGGTCGAGCCCCGGCCGATCGTGATGCGGCCCAGGATGGTCGCGCCGGCATAGATCACGACATCGTCCTCCACGATCGGGTGCCGCGCGTCGCCCTTGATCAGGCTGCCTTCGTCGTCGGTCGGAAAATGTCGCGCGCCGAGCGTCACGGCCTGATAGATGCGTACATTGTCGCCGATGATGGCAGTCTCGCCGATGACAACGCCCGTACCGTGGTCGATGAAGAAGCCTGAGCCAATGCTGGCGCCCGGATGAATGTCGATGCCGGTCCTCGTGTGAGCGATCTCCGCCACCAACCGCGCAATCAGCCTTGCGCCGAGCTTATGGAGGATGTGAGCGAGGCGGTGGTGGATGATCGCGGTCATCCCGGGATAGCCGATCAGTATCTCTGGGAAGTTCCTGGCCGCAGGATCTCCGACGAACGCGGCGCGGAGATCGCTGATGATCAGCCCGCGCACGTCGGCGAGCTGTGACGCAAATTTGCGCGTCAGGTGGATCGCATCGTCGCGCTGGAATCCGGCGGTGAGCTCGTCGCCGATGAAAAGTGCGGCGCGGTGAATCTGGTCGCACAGGCTGTCAAGCGCAATGCTGAGACGGTTGCCGACGAAATAGTCAATGTTCTCCCCGTCGAGGTCGAACTGGCCATAATGGCGCGGGAACAGCGCTTCGGTTAGGCCGTCGAGGATGATTTGAAGCGCCTCGCGTGAGGGCGCTCGTCGGGCCTCGCCATCCCGGCGGATGCTGTGGGTCTCCTCCCGGGAGACACGGAGCGCGGCGACGACTCGCTCGAGCTGCCACCGCTTCTGTGCCGGGTTATCGGGGTTGCCTGCTTCGTTATCGGGTGGTTCGCGAGGGATTTCGTGCTTCATGCCGCCTCAGTCCCATCGGGGTGATGTCGGATGATAATGTCACCTGACATGGGCCAGGGGAATACTGATGTCGGCGAGCAGATTGAGGTCAACGTCGTGGTTGATCTCGATGTATTGTCCGTTCCAATAGACCAGCCCAGACGCCTGGGGTGACAGCTCGAAGCTCAAGATGCTACCGACGATAATCGCATGTGAATATCGCTCAATGATCTCCTCCACCTGGCATTCGACCGTCGCCAGCGAATGGCCGAGCAGAGGAACGCCCGATGTTCCCGTCGTCCAGGATATGCCATCGAAGCGCTCCGCACCTTTGAGCCTGCCGTTGCTGAACCGGCTTGCCAGTTCCTGCTGGTCGGATCCGAGGATATTGACCCCAAACACCCGATGACGATCGATCGGAGCAAAGGACGAGGCTTGCCGATTGATGCTGACCAGCACCCGGGGCGGGCTCGCGCTTAACGATGTCAGCGACGTCACCGTCATGCCCGTGATGTCCTGGTCGCGGCCCGCGGTGATGATGCTGACGCCACCCGCAAGACGACGCATGACGGCACGAAACTGGTGCTCGATTTCGTTGCCGCCGTTGACCAGACGAATGTCCGAGTTTCCCATCTGCTTATCCTCACGTCGAGCCTGTCGGGATTGGATTTGGGTCCTTCCGCTAGAAGAACCCCTTGGCGGGCAATGGCGTGCCGTTGATCTCGTGTTCGCCGATCGAGCGCGCCTTGTAGGTGGTCGGATTGTGCGAAGAGAGCGTTCGCGCGTTGCGCCAGTGACGGTCAAAATTCGTCACCTTCTTGGTTGCTGATGCCCCACCGACGTCGAACAGCAGACTGCCGCCGCGTATGGCGAAATCGTCTGCGATGATCTTGGCTTTGGCCGAGAGCAGCGCGGCCGTATGCGCCGCCTCTGCGGCGTTCGTCGCACCGGCTTCGAAAGCGTCGGTCGCTGCGTCCAAGGCTTCGGCGGCGGCGAGCACGACTGTCTCGGCCGCAAAGGCACCGCTGGCGATCTGGCCGACCGTCTGTTGCAAAAGCGGATCCTCGGTCGGAATTTCGGTCGGCGCATAATAGAAGGTGCGCTTGCGCGAGCGCACCAGTGCGGTGGCGTCGCGCAGGGTCGCCCGCGCGATACCAGCGACGATCGCGGTCAGGAACAGCTGGGCAAACGTATTGGAATAGGGGACGCCATAGCCGCCGTCGGGCGTGTCGAACACCACCTCCTGGCGCCTGACCTTGACGTTGCGAAAGTGCGTCGTGCCAGTGGCCGTGAGCCGCTGCCCAACGCCGTCCCAATCGTCGACCAGCTCGATGCCCTCGCGCTTGATTGGAACGATCGTCGCGCCGGTAGCTCCGGATGGATCGGCCGCGCGCACCAGGACATAGTCGGAGTACAGCGTGCCGGTGCTGTAATATTTGGTGCCGTTGAGCAGGAAATCACCGTTCGCGTCCGGCGTAAACGTCGTGCCCGGCGTCACATTGCCGACGCGCGGGCTTTCGAGCTCGGTGGTCGCAAGTCCGATGATGGCACCCTCGGCGACGGCCTTCTGCCAGGCGCGGCTCTGATCGTCCTTCGGCGTGCGCACCAGGCGCTCGACCACGCTGAAATGGTTGCGCAGGATGTGCGCCACATTGGCGTCTGCCTCCCCGAGCCGAATGACGAAAGCGAAGAGATTGCGGATTGTGCTGCTGGCGCCGCCAGCACTCACGGGGAGCCGCAATGCGCCGAGACGGGCCCGGCGGATAAGATCGATGACGTCGAACGGCAGGACGCGGTCGCGCTCGCGGTCGCTTGCGCCTTCGGCGATCTGGTTGAGCAGGGCTTCCGACTCCGGCGAGCCGGTCTTGAGCGGCTCGGATGTCGTCAGGGAGGGGGCGGTAACGGTCTTGTTCATGATTGGCCTGTTGGTCAAGTTCTCAGAGCTGGGCGAGATGGTCGGTCACCTTGACCGGCTCGGGCAAGACCTTGCGGGCGACGAGCCAATCGGCGGCCTTTTGCAGTTCGCTGATGAACCGTTCATCGTTGACCGCGAAGTAGCGATATTGGCGCTTCAGCGCGATGAATTGGTCGCGAACTTCGTCGCTGTACTTGCCCGCTTTCTGGGCAATGTACTCGGCATCTTTGCCGTTCTCCGATATCCATTTGCCTTCGGCGCGGAAGGCCTCGTTTACGGCGCGGACCAGCGCGGGATTGTCGGTCGCGAATTTGCGGGTGGCCAGGTACGAGGTATAGTCGATCTGGAATTCGAGGTCGCGGCCTTCCAGGAAGATGTCGTGCGCTTTGTATTCGCGTCGGGCGATGTCGACGCCGGGGCTCCACATCGACCAGGCGTCGACCTTGCCGGAGGCGAGTGCTGGCGCTGCGTCGGGCGGATTGAGATAGACGAACTTCACCGCGGAGCGGTCGACCTTGTGTTTTTCAAGGGCGGCGACCAGCAGGAATTCGCCGAGGCCCGAGCGGTTGACCGCAACCGACTTGCCGACGAGGTCCTCGATCCTGTCGATGCCGGAGCCGTCCCTGGCGATGATCGCCGTGGTGCGGGGCTCGTAGACAACGAACTGCGTGAACACCAGCGGCGAGCCGGCGATGATCGCAGCCAGGGCCGGCGTGGTGCTGCCGCCAAAACTGAAATCGGCGCTGCCGCCGGTGACGGCCTGCAGGGTCGGCGCATGGTTCGGGAAGGGCCCCAGCCACTCGACCTTGATGCCGTCCTTGGCCAGCACCTTCTCGAACTCGCCACGTTCCTTGGCGATCAGATTGAGGCCGCTGAGGCCCCAGGTCAGGCGGACCGTATCGGTGGTGCGACCAGTTGCAGCCTCGGCGAAATCGCCGAGGTTCATGCCAGCGAGGGCGCCGATGCCGAAAGCCGCGGTACCGAGGAAGCCGCGCCGGGATGGTTTGGCGGACGGGGAGCTAGACATAAGGGCTTTACCTAGTTGGGGGAATGGGACGTCACGCCAAGCTCGCCGAGGAGTTCGGCCCGCGAGATCGGCGTCGAGCCGTCGCGCACGGCGTGGTGCTCATAGGCAATGGCGCCGTTCCGCATCACCAGAATGCGGTCGGCCAGCGCGATCGCCTCGTCAACGTCGTGGGTGACCAGTAGAACGCCAGGTTGATGATTGGCGACGAGCTCGCGAACGAGCTCATGCATGCGGATGCGAGTGAGCGCATCCAGCGCGGCAAACGGCTCGTCGAGGAGCAGAAGCTCGGGCTGCTGGACCAGCGCACGGGCCAGCGCGACGCGCTGGGCCTGTCCGCCGGAGAGATTGCGCGGCCAGTCGTCGAGACGGTCGGCGAGGCCGACCTCGGTGAGCGCTTCGGCGGCGCGTTCGCGGGCGTGCGGCACCCGAAGGCCAAGCGAGACATTGCGCCAGAGGCTGTCCCACGGCAGAAGCCGATGCTCCTGGAACACCACGGCCGGGCGTCGCGGCGCCACGATGCGCCCGCCCTGGATGGAATCGAGTCCCGCGAGCGCCCGCAGCAATGTGGTCTTGCCGCACCCACTCTCGCCCAGCAGCGCAACGAACTCGCCGCGCTCGATACGCAGGTTCAGCTTGTCGATGACCACGCGGCTGCCGTAGTTGCGCACGAGGTTGCTGACGACGACGGCCGGCCCGGTTTCGAACGAAGCGGGTGACAATGGAGCGACATGCGCGTTCATCGGGCCACCCCATAATTCGGATGCCAGGCGAGCAGGCGCCGTTCGAGGAAGCGCGCGATGCCGTCGGCGGCGACGCCGATCAGTGCGTAGATGACGATCGTCAGCACGATCACGTCGGTGCGCAGGAATTCGCGCGCGTCCATGGCGAGAAAGCCGATGCCAGACTGCGCGCCGATGGTTTCAGCCACGACCAGCGCGAGCCAGGCCGTCGCCAGCGCATAGCGGACCCCGGTCAGGATCGAGGGCAACGCGCCGGGAATGATGATCCGGCGGATCAGCTGAAGGGAGCTCAGGCCCTGGACACGACCGAGCTCGAGCAGTTTTGGGTCGACCTGGCGAATGCCGAGTACGGTGTTGATGTAAATCGGAAAGGTGACGCCGAGCGCGACAAGGAAGATTTTCTGCGTTTCGCCGACGCCGAGCCAGACGATGACGAGAGGAAGGACCGCGAGGAACGGAATGGCCCGGATCATCTGCACGCTGCGATCAATCGCGGCTTCCGCGATCTTCGAGAAACCGACGAGAATCCCAAGCGTGGCGCCGACCGCGGTGCCGATCACAAAACCCGACGCCGCCCGCAACAGACTGACGCCAAGATCGTTCAGAAGTGTTCCAGCGGTCGCAAGCTTGAACGCAGTGCGGATCACCTTGCTCGGCGCAGGAAGCACATGGGGCGACAGCCATCCGGCCTGCGCCAGCCATTCCCAGATGACGACCAATGCCACTGGCGCAACCCAAGACAGAAGTTGAAGCCCGCGCGTGCCAAGCATGCCTTTCTGTGTAGCCGGAGGACTCGTTTTTTCGCTGCTTTGCGACGACCGCCCGCTGTCCGCGCCAAGCGCGGCGCGGTCGATGTCGCTCAATTCGATATTGCTCAAGACGTAAGACCTCGTTTCACGCGCCGCATGCGATGCAGGCGATGTGACGCCAATGACTTGCCGTCGCACAAAATGTCCCACGAAATCGTGCCGACAGAAATAGAGCGGTATTTCATTTGTCACTCGCTCCGGAGTGATCTGCTGTCGTCGCAGCGCGGAAGCGCGACAAAGAAAATCTTTTGATGGTGGTCTGCTTGATCTTGCGCCAGCCATTGGCGAGAACGCGCAAAGTCGAGAGTTTCACGGGAGATCACGATGACGACCGCACCTCTTCGCTTCGGCATTTGGGCGCTGGTCCATGGGCCGCGCGCCGCGCATCAGGATCCGGAGGAGCCCTATGATGCCTCCTGGGAGCGCAATCGGGATCTTATTCTCGCAGCCGAGGAACTCGGCTACGACTCGACTCTGATCGCGCAGCACACGATCAATCCGCATCAGGAGGATCTCGATCAGCTCGAAGCGTGGAGCGCTGCCGCGGCGATTGCGGCGCTGACGAAGCGCATCGAGATCATTGCTGCGATCAAGCCCTATCTCTATCATCCTGTCGTGCTCGCCAAGCTCGCGCTCGGAATCGAGAACATCAGCCGCGGCCGGTTTGCGATCAATCTGGTCAACGCCTGGAACCGCCCCGAATTGGAGAAGGCGGGGATCGGCTTTCCCGAGCACGATGCGCGCTACGCTTACGGCAAGGAATGGATCTCCGTCGTGTCCCGACTGATGGAGGGTGAACGCCTCAATTTCAGCGGCGAGCACTTCAACGTCTCCGATTATGCGCTGCAGCCGACCAGCCTCTACCGCAAGCGTCCCGCCATCTATGTCGGCGGGGAATCCGAACCGGCGCGCGATCTGGTCGCCGGGCACGGCGATTTCTGGTTCATCAATGGCCAGCCGCTCGACGACGTCGCCGGCCTGATCACCGATGTCGCGGCGCGACCCCGCGGTTCGGCACCGCCGTTGCGTTTCGGCCTGTCGGCCTTCGTCGTCGCACGTGAGACACGGGAGCAGGCGCTGGCCGCGCATGAGCGGCTGCTGAGCCTTGCCGCAAAGGATGCGCCGATGAAGGCTATCCAGAAGCAGAACACGGACCCGAAGGTCGTGATGATGCAGACCATGCAAAAGACGCCGCGTGTCGGCAGCAATGGCGGTACGGCTGCAGGGCTGGTCGGCAGCTATGACGAGGTGGCCGAACGCGTCGTGGCCTTCCACGCCGCGGGCATCGAACTGTTCATGCTGCAATTCCAGCCGTTCGAGGCCGAGATGCGGCGCTTTGCGGAGGAGATCATCCCGCGCGTCCGGGCAAAACAGTCGACCGTGCCGTCCGAGAGGATCGCTCGATCCTTGGGCTGATTCAGGCCGAAGCGACTTCCGGCGCTCGCTTCGCAAAGCGGCTCGGCGGCCGCGGCAGACCAAAATGGTCGCGCAACGTCGTGCCCGTGTACTCGGTCCGGAACAGGCCGCGCTTCTGGAGGAGCGGCACCACAGTATCGACGAAGGTCTCCAGCCCCGTGGGCAGAACATCCGGCATCAGGTTGAAGCCGGCCGCTGCGCCGGCCTTGAACCAGGCCTCGATATCGTCTGCTATCTGCTCCGGCGTGCCGACGATGATGCGATGGCCGACACCGCCGCCGAGCGCGCGGATCAGTTGGCGGACGGTGAGGTTGCCGCGCCTGGCCAGATTCACAGTGCCCTGGAACATGGTGTGATTGGCGTTGACAGGTAGCGGCAGGGGATCGGGCAGGGGCTTGTCAAGCTCGAGCAGCGCGGGGTCGATCTGAAGCGTGCCGGCAAGGCGCGCCAGGCTGTATTCGATCGGTACAAGCTCCCAAAGTTCGTCCTGCCGCCGTTTGGCCTCCGCTTCGGTGCTACCAATGACAGTAGCAAGCCCGGGCAGGATGACGATGGAATCGCCGGAGCGTCCATAGGCTGCGGCCCGGGTGCGCAGATCGCGTGCATAAGCGACGCCTTCTTCGATCGACTGCGCCAGCGTGAACACGGCGTCCGCATAGGCGGCCGCGAAATCGCGGCCATCGTTGGAGCCGCCCGCCTGTACCGTGACCGGCCGCCCTTGTGGCGAGCGCGGTATGTTCAGCGGTCCGGCCACCGAATAATGCGGGCCGCGATGTGCGATCGCGTGAACTTTCGACGTGTCGACAAATCGCGCGCTCGCCTTGTCGCCGACGAAGGCGTCGTCCTCCCAGCTGTCGAACAAGGCGTGGACGATTTCCGTAAATTCCTTGGCGCGTTCGTAACGGGCCTTGTGCTCCACTGCGCCTGTCAGGCCGAAGTTGCGGCTTGATGCAGCATCCGCCGTCGTCACCGCATTCCATCCTGAGCGTCCGCCGCTGGCATGGTCGAGCGACACGAAGCGACGCGCGATGTTGTAGGGTTCGTTGTAGGTCGTAGACACCGTCCCGATCAGGCCGACATGCTTCGTCGAGGCTGCGACCGTCGCCAGAATGATGGTCGGCTCCAGCGACGTGAACGACCGGTAGTCGATGCGATCGTTCACGGCCGGCGAGTCCGCCAGAAAGATTGCATCGAATTTCCGCGTTCGGCAATCTGGGCTACCCGCACGTAATGGCCGAGATCGAAGAAGGCGCGCGGATCGCTGTCCGGCAAGCGCCAGGCCGATGGATACACGCCGGAATGAAGCAGATTGACGTTGAGGTGCAATTGGCGTGGCGGCATGGGCTTCCCGGAGTCTGCGTGTTTGTCGGTCGGCGATGCGCAACGAGCGAGCAGCATCGAATTGTCGGATTGGCGTTCGATGCCGCTGGATTTCATCCATCGTTGGCGCAGCTGCGCGAATTATTTTTCAAACTGCGCTCGCGACCGTTTGCGTGTTGCGTTTACGCGCGACGGCGAATTACATCGCGACGCAACAACAGATAACGCCTCGCGCGGATCGGATGAAGCGCAAACGCACATCACCCTTCAATTGATGATGTTCGATGCGTCGATCGCACGAGCGGTAGCAGAAACGAGCGCGAGCGATGTGGATGAAGAAGAATAATTTGCTAGTGAGTGGCGTGGCGATCGCTCTGCTCGCGTCGAATGCGGCGTATGCCGAGGCGCAGCCGGTCTCCGGCGGCGCGCTCCGGTGGGGCGTGACGACCGAGCCGGCCTGTTTCGACCCGCACTACGCGTCGCAGCAGGCGGCGTTCTTCGTCGCCCGCAACTATATCGACTCGCTGATCGCGAAGAAGCCCGATGGCACCTTTGCGCCCTGGCTCGCGACCGAGTGGTCGATCTCGTCCGACGGTAAGGAATACACCTACAAGCTCAGGGAAGACGTCGTCTTCCACGACGGTGAGAAGTTCGACGCCGCCGCGGTCAAGGCCAATTGCGATTTCGTCAAGAAGCCGGAGAACGCCGTCACGGCGGTGTCGTTGCTCCAAGCCTACGATCATGCCGAAGTGGTCTCGCCCTATGTGGTTAAGCTCGTGCTGTCGACCCCGGATTCGAGCTTCCTGGAATCGACCTCGAACGTGAAGCTCGGCCTGATCTCGCCGAAGTCGCTGGCGAAGGGCGATCTGTGCGGCGGTGGACGTGGACTTGCCGCCACTGGGCCGTTCGTCTTCGAGAGCTACACGCGAGGCCAGTCGGCCGTGTTTGCGCGAAACGCCGCGTATAATTGGGCGCCGGGCAACGCCGCTCATAACGGTCCGGCGCATCTCGATCGCGTCACTTTCCGTTTTCTGCCGGAATACGCCGTTCGCACCGGCGCACTGACCTCGGGGCAGGTGGATCTGATCGAAGGCGTTCAGCCGACCGATGCGCCGCTGTTTGCGGAGCAACCCGGCTTCAAGCTTCTGACGGGACCGTCGGGCGCCAGCACGTCCTTCACCTTCAACATCAACTATACACGTCCGCCGGCGGACGATGTCCGCGTGCGCCGCGCGCTGCGCGACGGCTTCGATCTAGAGCCGATCGTGAAGCAGGTCTATCTCGGTACGGTGCCGCGCGCCTGGTCGATCATCGGTCCGGCCAATCCCGCCTATAACAAAGCGCTCGTTGGCTCCTGGGGGAACGACATAGCGGGCGCCAACAAGCTGCTCGACGAAGCAGGCTGGACCAGCCGCGACTCCGATGGCTTCCGGACCAAGGACGGTAAGCGGCTCTCGATCGAGGTTGGCTATCCCCAGCCCTATGTGCGCGACAGCCGCGACATTCTCATCCAGGGCGTTCAGGCTGCGCTGCGCAAGAATGTCGGTCTCGATCTCAACCTGCGCCTGATCACGGCGGGCGAATATGCCAAGAACAACGCCAACGGGACCTGGGTGATTTATCCCAACACGGACAATCCGTCCGACCCAGCCCGTGAGCTCTGGGACATGCTGGGATCGAAGGGTTTCCTCTATTCCAACATTCCCAATCCGGATCAGGAGATCACAAGCCAGATCGACGAGTCGCTGCGAACGACAGATCCGGTTCGCAAGCGGCAGCTCACCGATGCCATCCAGAAGCGTGGTGTCGATCAGGCCTTCATCGTGCCGCTGTTCGCGCCGAGCTGGTTCCTGGCGGCAAAGAGCAACGTCAATGGTCTTGGCTTTGAGGCCGGCCTCGACTCGCCGTCCAGCGCCTACGACTTCTGGATTGCGAAGAAGTAGCGGCGCATGTGGTCCCGCATCGTCTCCAGGCTGATCACCAGCCTGGTTGTGGCATGGGCAAGCGTGACGGCGACATTCCTCGCCTTGCACGCCTTGCCAGGCCGCATTCAGGACATCCTCGCCGGTGACGTCGAATATCCCGGCCTGCGCGAGGCGATCGCGGCCGAATGGGGCCTCGATCGCTCACTGCCCGAGCAATATATCGAGTTCCTGTCGCGCATTCTTCGTGGCGATTTCGGCACGTCCTATGTGCTGCGACAGCCGGTGATCGAAGTCGTGGGATCGCAACTCCTGCCGACGGTCGAACTCGCGCTCACCGCCGGCGTGCTGGCCATCGTGATTGCCGGGCTGATTGCGTTGCTAACCGCGGCGCGAGGCCGGTTCTCGCGCGAACTGGCTTCGTTCGTGGAACTGGTGTTCGCCTCGACGCCGGTATTCTGGCTCGGCATCCTCCTGCTGATGGCGTTCTCGTTCAATCTGCGCTGGTTTCCAGTATCGGGTGCGGAGGGGTGGAATTCCCTGGTCCTGCCGGCGATCACCCTGGCGCTGCCGACCGCAGGCCTGCTTACGCAGGTTCTGCGCGAGGCCATGGAGAAGACGCTCGATCAACCCTTTGTCACGACGGTGCGGTCACGCGGCGTCGGCGAGTTCGTGATCCGCTGGCGCCACGTTCTGCGGCACGCGCTGCTGCCGGCGATGACGCTGGGCGGTTGGTTGATCGGCGGCCTGCTCGGCGGCGCGGTCATCACCGAGAAGGTATTTGGCCGGCCGGGCCTCGGCACGGTGACACTCGGCGCGGTGCTGACCCACGACGTGCCTGTCGTCGTCACCGTCGTGTTGCTCGCGGCCTTCATTCACGTCGCCGCGTCCACGCTGCTCGATATCCTCTATGTGCTGATCGATCCGAGATTGAGGGCTCAATGACCGCGCCGTCGCATCGCTCCTTCGACACGGCCGTTCCGCTAGACTCCGCGGAAGACCTTGTCGGCTTCGAGGCGTCGCACGCTTCGACCGCAATCGGTGTTCGCCGCCGGTTGCCGGTCGGGCTCGTTCTGTCCGCCATCTTCGTTGCGTTCCTGATCGCGGCATCGATGGCGCCGGCGCTGTTCACGCATTTCGATCCGCTGGTCAGCGATTTCAGCGAGGGCCTGAAGCCACCTGGCTGGGCGCATTTGTTCGGAACCGACCGGCTCGGCCGCGATGTCTTCGCCCGGACCGTATTCGGCACGCGCTATTCGCTCCTGATTGGCTTCGGCGGCGTCGCGGTCGGGCTCGGAGCAGGCATTGTCCTCGGCATCATCGCAGGCCAGCGCAGCCGTATTCTGGATGAAGCAGTATCGCGCCTGTTCGACATGCTGTCGTCGTTTCCCGGTGTGCTGCTCGCGATGCTGATCGTCACCTTTCTCGGGCAGGGCATGCTCAACATCGCCATTGCGGTCGGCATCGCCGGTATCCCGAAATTCGGCCGCGTGGTGCGGGCGCAGACCCAACTGATCCGCGATGCTGACTATGTGACACAGGCCGCGATCTATGGATTGAGCCGCTGGCAGGTGTTCATCCGGCACGTGCTGCCTAATGTGCTCGTCGCGATCCCGATCATCGCCACCGTCTATATTGGCAGTACGATCCTGATAGTTTCGGGGCTGAGCTTCCTCGGGCTGGGCCCGCAGCCGCCGACGCCGGAATGGGGCGTGATGCTGGCGGAAAGCCGGGACGTCTTGCGCGTCGCATGGTGGCCCGGCGTGTTTCCTGGTCTCGCCATCACCGCGACGGTGATCGCCTTCAGCGTGATCGGTAACCATCTGCAACAGAGATTTGAAGGGCGGCTGGCATGAGCAGCGCGCGATCGCAGAAAGATGAGGCGGCGCCGATCGTTGATGTCCAAGGGCTCAGCATCGGCTTTGCGGGGGCCAATGGCGGCAAGCCGATCGTTGTCGATTTCGATCTGACGATCAGGCCGGGTGAATGCGTGGCGATCGTCGGCGAATCCGGCTCGGGCAAGAGCATCACCGCACGCAGCCTGCTGAACCTAGCAGGCGAGGGCGCAAGGATCGCTGCGCATCGGTTCGAGATCGGGGGGCGCGACGCGCGTATCTTCACGGAAGCCGATTGGCGCAAGCTGCGCGGGACCGTCACCGGTCTCGTCATGCAGGATGCGCTGGTCTCACTCGATCCCCTGCGCACGATCGGCCAGGAAGTCGCCGAGGTCATCTCGAACCATCGGATCCTGAGCGATCCGAGCGCCATCCGCGACCGGACGCTGGAGACACTCGGCAAGGTCGGCATTCCCAACCCTGCGGATCGCGCCATGCAATATGCGCATCAATTGTCAGGCGGGCTGCGCCAGCGCGCCCTGATCGCTTCGGCAATCGCCGCCGATCCCGATTTGATCATTGCGGACGAGCCGACAACTTCGCTCGACGTCACCGTTCAGGCGCAGGTGCTCCAGGTGCTGGCCGAGAGGATCCGCGAGGGGGCGGGCCTCCTGCTCATCAGTCACGATCTCGCCGTGGTCGCCGGCATCGCCGATCGGGTGATCGTGATGCGCGACGGCAGGGTGGTGGACACCGGGCCGACTCGCGATGTCCTCACCCATCCGCGTCATCCCTATACACGACAATTGATTGCGGCGGTTCCGTCGGGGCAGTCGCGCGGGTTCAAGTTGGCGTCGGCGAGGTTCGAGCTCGGTGCTGCTGATGCGGCTGCGATCTCCATCGTGCGGGAGCCGCTACTGCGCCGACAGGCGGCCGGCGAGGTCGTGCTCGAAGTTAAAGAGATCACCAAGAGCTTCATCGCGCCGAAAGCTGCCGGGCGGGCGAAGTCGGTGGTATTGCAAGACATCAGCTTCGACGTGAGGGCGGGCGAGGTCGTCGGCATCGTCGGCGAGTCCGGCTCCGGAAAGTCGACCTGCGCCAAGATCGTGCTGGGCTTGCTTCCTCCCGACGAGGGTGAAGTACGGCTGCTTGGACAGCCTTGGTCGTCGGTCGCCGAGGCTGGGCGTCGCAGGCTTCGCCGCAAGCTGCAATACATTCCGCAGGACGCGCTCAGCAGCTTTGACCCGCGTTATCGCGTCAGCGAGATCATCGGCGAGAATCTTCCGGATTCGGACAGCCGCAACGCACGTCGGGAACGCATTGTGTCGCTGCTCGAACTGGTCGGCCTGAGCGCCGATCATCTCGACCGTCGGCCGCGATCGTTGTCCGGAGGTCAGCGTCAGCGGGTGTCGATCGCGCGGGCGCTGGCGGCTCAGCCCGCGATCATCGTCTGCGACGAGCCGGTGTCAGCACTCGACATCTGCATCCAGGCCCAGGTGCTCGACCTTCTGGCGGAGCTCCAGTCGCGGCTGGGAACGGCACTGCTCTTCATCTCGCATGACCTCGGCGTGATCGAGCATCTCTGCGACCGCGTGCTGGTCTTCCAGAACGGCCGCATCGTCGAGCAGGGCGCCGCCGAGGCCGTGCTCGGGCACCCGCAGCACGCCTACACCCAGACTCTGCTGGCGTCCGTACCGGACATTCAGCGTGGCCTGAGTGCGGGCTTTACCGCAGCCTAAGCCGGAGATCAGGACCCCTTCGGCGACCAGATCTTGATCGCCGTAGTGTCGAGCTTCGCTGGGATCAGGCCTTCGGCGTGGAACGCATCGGCAATGCGCTGCTACTCCGACAGGCCCGGACCGGTGACCGCGCCCACCTGATACGAGCGGTGGCTGTTGGCTTCCTCGACGGTTGCCGCATCGATCCCCCAGAGCCCGGCAAGCAGTGTGGCTGCGTCTTTCGGCTGTGCCTTCACCCATTTCCCGGTTTCGGAGAGCTTGGCAAAGATCACGTTCAGCACTTCGGCATGCTTGTCCGCATACGCGGCCGAAGCGAGATAGTAGCGCTTGTAGCTCGCCAGGCCGTTGCTGCCGTCGGACAGAATCCGGCCTTTCGTCTGGTGGAGGGCGCTGGTCAGGAACGGATCCCAGGCGACCCAGGCATCCACATTGTTGCTGACGAACGCCGCGCGGCCGTCGGCCGGGGTCAGATAAGCGGGCGTGATGTCCTTGAAGCTCAGCCCGGATTTCGCCAGCGCCGCGAGCAGCAAATAGTGGCTGCCAGCGCCCTTGGTGACGGCGATCTTCTTGCCCTTCAGTTCAGCGACAGTCTTGATGGTCGAAGACTGCGGAACCACGATCGCCTGTGCTGCTGGCGAGGCGGCTTCCTCCGCGACATAGGCGAGCTTTGCGCCGGCCGCCTGCGCGAAGATCGGTACCGTATCCGCGACGTCGGCGCCGAAATCGATGCTACCGATATTGACGGCCTCCAGGAGCGGCAGGCCGCTGGTGAACTCGTGCCAGGAGATGGTGATGCCGAGCGGCTTCAGCGCCTTCTCCAGCTCTCCGTTTGTCTTCAGGATCGCCGTCAGCGTCGAGGATTTCTGATAGCCGATGCGGATCTCTTCGGACATGGCAGGGCTGGCGAATGACGCCACGACGAGCGCAGCCGCGGCGAGGACCCGCAGGCGGGACGCGAGATGATGCATTTGAGAGTTCCTGTTCAACGAGGCCGAGCCTGTCTCAAGCGCGAAATGGCCCAATCGGGCACTTGCGGGTGGAGACGTGACGGCCGCACTGTGCCGACAATCGAGGTCGCGTTGCAATTTCGGAGTATGGCGCGGCAGAGAATGAACATTCTCCCACGCGCGGTGATTTGAGAATGGAGTTTTCGGCGCGGTATGAGCGCAAAGGCATGACGGTCGCGCGTCGATAGCAGCTAGTGTTTGGCCGCAGTGGCCCTGATCGCGGCAGCCAGTGTTCTCAACGAGTGTTTGGTCTGCTGGTCTCCGGGACTTGCATGCAGGACCACGTCCCGCGATGGGAGCGGAGGCAGGCCCAACGGCGTACCGACATCGATCGTGTCTGCAGGAGCGACGCGTCGCCCGAGGGCCGCGACGGCAAGACCCGCCGAGATCGCAGCGCCAATGGTGGCGACTCCGCCGCCGACAAAGACTTCTGTCCAGGCGATGCCCGCCTTGTTGAGCGCGTCGACAGCCATGCTGCGCACGCTGCAGGGATCGGCCTGTGTGGCGATCGGCAGCGGTTCTCCATTAAGATGCTCGAAGTCGGCGGAAGCCATCCATCCGAAGGTCTCCTTCAAAATGACCTCGCCACCCCGCCGGCGGTTGTCGTGGCGAAGTACGATTGCGGCATCAATCGCGCCACGATCGAAATCATCCAGCACTTGGCGCGAGGTCGATACGCGGATCTCGAGCACGAGTCTCGGCTCTGCGCTCTTCATTCGTCGCAGCAGGATCGGTAGCTCCGCGCCCACGATGTGATGGCTGATGCCGACGACGAGGCGGCGTCGCTCCAGGCCGAAGCAGCCGAATGCGCCATGGTGAGCCGCAAGCAGGGTTCGCGCCGGTGCAAGGAAGGCGTCACCATCCGCGGACAGGCGCACCAGCCGCGGCGTGCGATCCAGCAGCCTGCGCCCGAGCTCGTCCTCCAGACGTTTGATCTTCAGGCTGACGGCCGACTGCGTCGTATCCATCGCCTCGGCCGCGCGGGTAAAGCTCTTCAGATCGGCGGTCAGCACGAATGCCTGTACAGCTTCGATGTCCAGCGTCTTCATCGCATTCATTCCGATTTTCAATCACTGAAACACTATTTCATATCGTTTTTAAATGATCAACGACCGGCTATCTTTTTCGTGGGGCTGAAGTTCAACGAAGAGATATGCCAGATGACCATCGCTCACTACATTCACCGTCTCCCTGCCGATTACGACATCGGGATCATCCGCAGCCGCGCCAAAGAGCGCGGGGCGCTGTGGAATGACGTTCCCGGGTTGCACTTCAAGGGATTCTTGCTGCGCGAGCGCGACCGCTTCGGGGCGGTCGCCAGCAGCTATTCGTCGCTCTATCTGTGGCGAACCGACGAAGCTTTCCGTAATTTCCTGGTGAGTGGTCGCTACAAGGTCGTCACCGACAGCTTTGGCCGGGCGGACATCCAAACACGCTTCTCGCTCGATGCGCGGCGCGGCCGGGCCAATGAGACTCGCTTCATCTACAAGCAGGAGCTGAGCATTCCGATCGACGCCGATCTGACCGTGGCGTTCGCCGCCGAGATCGCGCTCAATCGCGAATTGGTGGAGCGGCCTGGGACGGTAGCCGCGATCGTCGGCGTGGATCCGCAGAACTGGACGTTCACGCGTATCCTGCTGTCCGAGCGGGAGCCGACCGGGGATGGCGATGCGGTCGCCTACGAGGTTCTGCATCTGGCAAAACCCCTTCTGGACTCGCTGCCGTTCGCGGGGGCTCGATGAGCTATCGGTTCGAACCCGGACGCATCTACCGGATGCCGACCCATTTCGGGCCGGCGCCCGGGCCGCGACAACTGCCAGCGGGCGTTGTCGGGGACGGCACGAAAAGCCCTCGGCGGCTCTCGGTTGCGGCAAGCTTTCTGACCGACGAAGCGATGCTGCAACGTCATTTGCCGGAAGGTTTTTCGCTGGTCGGAGATCCTGTCGTCACCGTCGAGTTTCACTACATGACGGAAATCGATTGGCTTGCGGGCCGCGGCTACACGATGATCCACGTCAGTTGGCCCGCTCGCTTTGATGGCGCGCGGGACCACGCTACGGGACGGTTCCTGGCCGTGGTCTGGGAGAGCCTTGCCGATCCAATCATCACCGGACGGGACGAGATCGGTCATCCCAAGCTCTATGCCGAGGTCGACGCGCCCCGGCAGAGCGAGGGCGTCCAGATCTGCACAGCCGGCTGGATGGGCTTCCGGTTCCTCGAACTCTCCGTGGCTGATCTGCGCCCTGCACCTGTCGCGCAGGCGGTAGCCCCATCCGATGGGACGTTGATGTTGAAATATGTGCCGCGCACGGGCGCCTGGGGCGAGCACGAACTCTGCCAGGTGACGCTGACGCCCGCTGAAGATCCGGACAACACCATTGAATCGCGACAACTCGGGCCTGCTACCGTCCGTTTCCGTCGCGCCGCTTGGAGTGACCTTCCGACCATGTATCACGTCGTGAATGCACTGGCCGAATTGCCCGTCATTGAGCCGCGCGGCGGGCGGGTGCAACATTCGCGGGGCGGCAAGCCTTACCTCGATCAGAAGGTGCTGCTGTAAGGCATTGCCTGGAGGCATTCGATCAGGACGATGAGCGAGGGACACAGCTTGGCTCATCGCCGTTCTGTGCGGGGCGCCTACGAGCGGCGTGGCCTTCGCCAAAGATCACAAAACTCGCCAGCGCCATGATCCAGACGGAAAGTCCACCATAGAGCATCACCAGCCTGAAGCCGTGGATCAGCGCCTGCTGCACGGCGGTGTCTGCCGCCGGCAGGAGGCTTAGCTCGGGGATATCAAACATGCGGGCGCTACCGCCAGCGATCCGTTCCGCAAGATCTTGCAGGCGGCCAGCATCGAGTGCGTCAGGAAATGCGCTGTTTAGGCGGGAAGAAATGCCGGCGATCAGAATAAAGCCCATCAAGGCGATGTTGATGGCGAGTGAGATCATGCGAGCGCTCATGTCGATGCCCGATGCCATGCCGGCGCGTGTGCTCGACACCGCGCTCGTCGTGACGTTGGTGACCGGCGTATTGGTCAGGGCAAGACCTACGCCCGCCAGCAGGCATCCGGGCGCCAGAGTCAGCCAGGTGACGTGTTCGACGCCGCTGCCGGCCCACATCAGCATGAAGCCAAGGCCGATGACGAACAAGCCGAAGGGAATGGCGATGCCGCCGCCGAACCTCAGCAATATCCGTTCGCCGAGCGGTGGAATCACGAGCGTCGGAAGCGTGTAGGTGAGAAGCGCGAGGCCGGCCGCGACATTGTCGTAACCAAGAGCGCTGTGGAAGAAGATCGGCAGGTAGACCATGAAGGACCAGAAGCTGAAGTTCATGCCGGCCGACCCCAGCAGCGCGCCAGAAAAGGCGCGTATCCAGAACACGGAGAAATCAAACATCGGACGGGCGCTATGTAGCTCCGCGAACACGAAGGCAACGAAGCTCAGAACGGCCATCCCGACGATTGCAAGGCCGGTGAGGCTGCCGAAGCCGAAGCTGGGGCCCTCCGTGATGTAGAAGGCCACGCAGAATACCGACGTCGAAAGTGTCGCGATGCCTGCGATATCGAGATGTTTGGCGTCGGGGTCGCGCGATTCCTGCACGCCAGTCACGGCAAGCGCGATCGTGACGATCGCGATCAACGCATGGATCAGGAACACCCATTGCCAGCCGGAGACCGCGACGATCGCCGCGCCGATGATCGGGCCGAAGCCAAGGCCGATGCCGAAGATAATCCCCCAGGCGGCAAAGGCCCGTGCACGCTCCGCCCCCTGCTGGAATTGATGCGAGAGAACCGCGACCTGACAGATCAGCATCGCGCCGCCACTCATGCCTTGAAGGAAGCGGCTCACGATGAGGACGAGGGCGTCCTGCGCCAGGCCGCAGATCAGGGAGGCGAGGCCGAACACGGCAATACTGACGACGAACACACGCTTCCTGCCGTAGCGATCCGCCAGCGTGCCCGTTGCCATCAGCACCGTCGTGACCGCGATCGTGTAGGCATTCATAATCCATTGCAACTGCTGGAAATTGGCGTGCAGCACCGTCTCCAGTGTCGGCAGAATCGTCGGCACGCTGGAAATCTCCAGCCCGAACATGAGGGACGCGAGGCACGCTGCGGCCAGGGCGATCGTGTTTCGTCGTGATGGTGAGACCGTCAATGCCGTACCTCCGGGCGTGATGCCGATTGCCGACACGCGGGGCAGGAGGCTTGCTTGATCGATGTGCCGCCCCGCGTCAGGCGGGGCGAACATAGGGAGCCCTTGACCACAACAAAATCCGATCAATATACATTTCAGAGACAACAAAGCCGGATGATGAAATGCTGTCGCTCGATGTCGATGCCGTAAGAGCCTTTGTGATGGTGGCGGACCTCCACAGTTTCACGCGCGCAGCCAAGGCGCTGGGGACCACGCAAGGCGCGATCAGCGTGAAGCTGAAGCGGCTCGAGGATCGCATCGGGCATCGGTTGCTCGAGCGCACGCCGCGATCGGTGCGGCTCTCGGCACAGGGGACGGCCTTCCTGCAAGGTGCGCGGGAGCTGATCGCGGCGCACGAACGCGCGATCGCAGGGCTCAATTCGCCCCCGCGTCACTTCGGACTTGGTATTGCCGCGCATGTCGCAGGGCCGGAAGTCCCGACCCTGCTGTCACGTCTTCACGCCCACGATCCGAATTTGACTATCGAGGTTCAGCTCGACAATTCGCGCAACCTCCTCGATCTGTTCGATCAGGGCCGGCTCGACGCGGCCATCGTCCAGCGCGAGGACGATCGCCGCGATGGCGAGACGCTGGCGCACGAGCGCTTCGGCTGGTTCGCGGCGCAAGGGTTCGAGCACAGGCCGGGACAACCCTTGCGCCTCGCCGCACTGGCTCCGACCTGCGGCGTCCACAACATCGCTACGCAGGCGCTGGATTCGGCCGGCATAAGATGGACCGAGGTCTTCCTGGGTGGCGGCTCCTCGGCGGTCCATGCCGCCGTCGTGGCGGGGCTTGCAATCGCGCCGCTGTCCTATCGGATTGCACCGGCCGGCACGATCGATATCGGGGACAAGCTCGGACTTCCCAAGCTGCCGCCCTCCGAGGTCGTGCTTCATTCGTCCTTGACCGATCGGCGGTCGCGAGCCGCCTTGGGGGCATTGGTTGCCGCATTCCGCGAGCATCGCACGCAGGCGTGAGTCTCGGCTTGGCTATTCGGCAGCGTCGGATTGGAACGCGCCCGTCGTCGAAGGCGGACGACGGAAGCTCGCGGCGGGATGCGTCGCGTGCAACCGTGGGCCGCGTCCCGGAAACAGCTTTTCACGCAGCGTGCCGTCGCGATACGCGGTCTTGTAGACGCCGCGCGATTGCAACTCCGGCACCACGAGATCGACAAAGGCGTTCAGCGATTCCGGCGCGACCAGGCGGAACAGGTTGAAGCCGTCGACGTCGGTTTCGTCAGCCCAGGCGATCAGCTCGTTTGCGACGTCCTGCGGCGAGCCGACCACGAAGGGTGACCGGGCGCCGGCGCGGCTTAGCCTCGCGAGGTCGCCGACATTGACCGGCCGGTCGCTCCGCACCGTGAAGTTTTCGACCATCGACTGGATGGCGTTGCTCTCGACATATTCGATCGGCTGGTCGGGCCGATAGGTCGAGAAGTCGATTCCGGTCCAACCTGACAACAAGGCCAGTTGGCCGGTTTGGTCGATATGTTGCGCATAGTCTTCGAGCAGATCGTTCGCCTCGCTGCGCGTTGGCGCCACGATCACGGTCGCGCCGGCAAAGAGGCGAATGTCGTAGGGATCGCGGCCGTAAGCCTTGGCTGCCGCCCGTATCTCGCGGACGGCGCGGGCCAGGATTGGTTTGGTCTGACCGTTGAGAAATATCGCTTCCGAATGTTGGGCTGCGAAGGCGCGGCCGCGCTTTGAGCTGCCGGCCTGATACAGCAGCGGCGTTCGCTGCGGCGAAGGCTCGGCGAGATGGATGCCGTCGACCTTGAAGTAGGGGCCGTCATGCAGCACCCGGTGGAGCTTTGCGGGATCCGTGAAGATGCGGCTACTGCGATCGCGGCGAACGGCGCCGTCCTCCCAGCTTCCTTCCCATAGCTTGTAGGTTGCGGTGAGAAAGTCCTCAGCCGCGTCATAACGATCGTCATGGGCGCGGCCGGCTGGGAGGCCCATACCGCGCGCGCCGCTGTCGAGATAGCCGGTGACGATGTTCCAGCCGATCCTGCCCTTGGTGAGATGGTCAAGGGTCGAGAACGTGCGCGCGAGCTGATAGGGGTGCTCGAAAGTCAGGTTGGAGGTAATGCCGAAGCCAAGATGCTTTGTGACGAGCGCCATGGCGGACACCAGCAGTGTCGGGTCCGCGTTGGGTAGCTGCACGGCATGGAGGGCAGCGGCATCGGCATTGCCGCCATAGACGTCGTAAACGCCAAACACATCCGCCAGGAAGATGCCGTCGAGCAATCCGCGCTCCGCAGTCCTGGCATAGTCGACCCAATAATCGAGTGTATTGTAGTCGATGGATGTATCGCGCGGATGAGACCACAGGCCCGCCCAATTGTGGCTCGGCGCCGTCATGTTGAAGGCGTTGAAGCGCAGCTCGCGCGGTCTCGTCATGGACAGGCCCGATCATCAATTGCGAAGCACATCCGCTCAGCGCGGCATTTTTAACATTTTGCGCGAGCGAGTTTGTTTCCTATTCGGCAAAGGACCGGAAAGAAACGCGTTGCAAAGCGGCGATGATGCAGCACGCACGTCGCTATTTTACCGACACGCTCGACAGCCGCTAAATCCGACAGCATCATTTTCGTCGACAAGCATGGTTTGCGACGCACGGCGCGCGCGCCTGAGATAGATAAGGGAATTGCAGATGGCGTTGGAGACCCGGAATTTCGAGACGCTGGCATTGCACGGTGGGTCGTATCGTACCGACCCTGCCACCGGTGCGGTAGCGGTTCCGATCTATCAGACCACGTCGTTCCAGTTCGAGAACGCCGATCATGCCTCGCGCCTGTTCGCGCTCGAGCAGCTCGGACCGATCTATACCCGCATCGGCAACCCGACTCAGGACGCTTTCGAGACCCGGCTTGCCGCATTGGAGGGCGGAGCGGCCGCACTTGCTGTCGCCTCGGGCCAGACCGCCTCCGCTTTCTCGATCTTCAACATTGCTCAGGCGGGCGACAACATCGTTTCATCGACCGATCTTTACGGCGGGACCTGGACGCTGCTGTCACAGACCCTGAAGCAGTTTGGTATCGAGGCGCGGTTCGTCGATCCCGCTGATCCCGAGAATTTCCGCCGCGCAACGGACGCAAAGACGCGGGCCTATTTCGGCGAGACGCTCCCCAACCCCAAGCTCAACGTGTTCCCGATCAAGGAGGTTGCCGACATCGGCCGCTCGTTGGGCGTTCCGCTCATCCTCGACAACACGGCCTCGCCCCTGATCGCGCGCCCGTTCGAGCATGGGGCTGCGGTGGTCGTCTATTCCACGACCAAATATATCGGCGGCCACGGCACCGCGATCGGCGGCGCCATCGTTGACGGCGGCAATTTCGACTGGGCTGCGCATGCCGAGCGTTTTCCGCTGCTGAACAAGCCGGATGAGGCCTATCATGGCGCGATCTGGACGGAGGCAGCGAAACCGCTCGGGCCGATCGCCTATATCCTGCGCGCCCGCGTCAAGCTGCTGCGCGATCTCGGCGCATCGATTGCGCCACAAAATGCTTTCCAGTTCATCCAGGGTCTCGAAACGCTGCCGCTGCGCATCCGCCAGCACAACGAGAACGCTGCGAAGGTCGCGAACTTCCTCGCCAGGCACGCCTCGGTATCGAACGTGATCTTCCCCGGCCTGCAGAGCGGGGAGAACCGGCGCAGGGCGGACGCCTATCTGAAGGGCGGTTACGGCGGCCTCGTCGGTTTCGAGTTGAAAGGCGGCGTCGAGGCCGGCCGCCGGTTCATCGACGCGCTGAAACTGTTCTATCACGTCGCCAATATCGGCGACGCCCGGTCGCTGGCGATCCACCCGGCATCGACGACGCATCAGCAGCTCACCGCGACCGAGCAACTCGCCGCCGGCGTCACGCCAGGCTACGTGCGTCTATCGGTCGGGATCGAACATCCCGACGACATCCTCGCGGATCTCGGTCAGGCGCTGGCACAGGCCGACGCCGGCGCGCGCAAAGCCGCGTGAGCCACATCATCTGAATTGCAACGGGAATTTGAGACCATGAAAATGCTTCGTCGTACCGCCCAGGCCGCCGGTCTCTGGCTCGCATTCGCCGCAGCCGCCTTCGCCGCCGAGCCGCTCAAAATCGCGACCAGCGCGGGCCCGGTTGGGCAATTGGCGTCCTTTGCCGCCAAGCTCGCCAAGGAAAAGGGGCAGGACGTCAAAATCGTCGAGCTGTCGGATTGGGTGGCGCTGAACGAGGTCGTCAACAGCGGCGAGGTCGATGCCAATCTGTTCCAGCACGCAACCTATCTGGCGCTCCAGAACAAGCAGCGCGGCTTCAATCTGGTGCAGGCCGACAAGGTCGGCGTGATCGCGCCGGTCGGCCTGTTCTCGAAGAAGATCAAGACGCTCGAAGAGATCAAGTCCGGCGACAGCGTCGCCATTCCGAATGAGCCCCTCAACGGCGCGCGCGGGCTGATCCTGCTCGAGCGGGCCGGGCTGATCAAGCTGGCGCCGGGCAAGGGCTTTTCGGTCAGCAAGTTCGACATCACCGAAAATCCCAAAAGCCTCAAGATCGTCGAACTCGATCCGGCGCAGACCTATCGATCTCTGGATGATGTGACGCTGGCGCTGGTCAACATCACGTATCTCATTCCGGCCGGCGGCGATCCCAAATCCGCATTGATCATCGATCGCACCGTTGATGAAGGTTTGGTGCTGCGCTTCACGGCTCGTCCGGACAAGAAAGACGATCCGCGCCTGAAGGCCTTCATCCAGGTGTTCAATTCGCCCGAGGTCAAGAAGTTCATCGAGGAGAAGATTCCGGCGTTCATTCCGGCAGGGTTTGGCAGCTAGGTGGTCACACTGCGCAAGGTAGTGGCGTCATGATCTATGTCGTCGACATCGATCGCATGAGTCTTGCGTTCGCGGCCGGAAGCAAGGGGCAAGCGATACAGATCGTTCGCTCGTCATGGTTCGCGCGGGCGATCGGCCGGTCCTGCCTGGGTCGACCCGGCTCCAAGACTTCAAACCATCATCCTCGCGTTGCAACAGTTCAGGAACTTGTCGCCTTCCATGAGATGTCGACCGAATTCTCGGATGTCATGGCTGACGTCCTCGTTGCCCGCGTCGGGTAGCGTTCTGAATCAAACATTTCGATGTCGAAGCGTGATACCAGCCGACAGGAGAAGCTCGTGAGTGACGCCAAGCCCAGCCTGAAAGTGGTCCCCGGACCGTCCAGGATCGAAGCCGTGATACGGGCCTTGCGCGCCCGGTACGGAAGCGACCTGCCCGAGATCGGCGAGGCCTGGAATGGCGTGCTGGAAAATCTGCTCGCACATCGTTCGGTGCGAGCCTATCGCCCCGATCCCGTTCCGGCGCGAACGGTGGAAACGCTGGTGGCGGCCGCTCAATCGGCGCCATCCTCGTCGAACCTCCAGACCTGGAGCGTGGTCGTGGTGGAGGATCAGGGCCGCAAGGCGCGTCTCGCCGAGTTTGCGGGCGGGCAGAAGCACATTGTCGAAGCGCCACTATTCCTGGTCTGGCTCGCCGATCTGTCGCGGGCTGAGCGCCTCGCGAAGCGCTCCGAGCATCCGGATGAGGGTTTGCAGTTTCTCGAGACTTTCCTGGTTGCGGTCATCGACGCGGCGCTGGCCGCGCAGAATGCGGTGGTGGCCGCCGAGTCGCTCGGCCTTGGGTCGGTCTATATCGGCGCGATCCGCAACAAGCCCGGCGCGGTGGCCGAAGAGCTGGGATTGCCGCCGAACGTAGTCGCAGCCTTCGGCCTTTGCATCGGCTATCCAGATGAGACGAGGCCCGCGCGGGTCAAGCCGCGCCTGCGTCAGGACGTCGTGATCCATCATGAACGTTATTCCGATGCCGGCGACGAGACGGGCATCGCGGCCTATGACGTGACGCTCCGCGGTTTTCAAACGAGCGAAGGTCTGCCAGCGATCGGTTGGGTCGAGGCCGTGCTGAAGCGGCTCGGCTCGGTCCGCTCCCTGAATGGCCGCGATCGCCTCGTTGAAGAGGTGCGTGCGCTGGGGTTTCCGCTCAAGTGAGGCGTGGCTGGTCGCGCATCAAGCTTGCACCTGCCCCCAGCGCTGTACCGTAATCCGCGTCAGAGTCCGAAAGATCACGCCTTCCACGAGGAGACCGATCAGGATCACTGTGAGCAGCCCGGCAAAGACGCTCGCGGTCTCCAATTGCGCACGATTGGTGTAGATGAACCAGCCGATCCCGCCGGAGCGGGCGCTGACGCCGAACACCAGTTCGGCCGCGATCAGCGTGCGCCAGGCGAATGCCCAGCCGATCCGCAGGCCCGACAGGATCTGGGGAAACGCCGCAGGGACCAAAATCTCCGCGACGAATCGGGCACCGGAGAGGCCGAGGTTGCGGCCGGCCATTCGCAGGGTCGGCGGTACCGCGAGGAAGCCGCCATAGCAGGCAAGGGCCACCGGCCACAGAACCGAGTGCACGATGACGAAGACGAGACTGGGCGTTCCTACACCGAACCACAACAGTGCGATGGGAAGCAGCGCGATGGCCGGAAGGGGGTTGAACATCGACGTTAACAGGCCAAGAGCCTCATTGCCCCAGCGCGACAAGGCGGCGAGAGTGGTGAGTGCTGCCGCGATGGCGACCCCGATCGCGTAACCGGTGATGAGAACCCGCAGCGAGGTCAGTGTGCGATTGGGTAACTCGCCCGACAGGATCGCCGACCAGAACGCCGACAGCGTCGCGCCAACGGTCGGCAGCAGAAGCGCGTTGTCGAGCCAGCGCGCATAGAGCTCCCAGACCAGCGCGAAGCCCGCGAGGATGATGATGCGCCGCCAGGGCGTGTCCGAAAATGCGCGCCGCCGCGCGGATGCGCGGACCAGTTTGGGAGCTGCGATGTCAGACATGGCTGGTTTCCGGGGCGGCAAAAACCGTCTGCTGAATCCGCTGCTCCAGCTCGGCGAAGCTCGCGGTGCCGCGCGCGCGGCTGTCGGGTGGAACATCGAAGGTCGCCGCCAGCCGGCCGGGATGCGGTGTCAGGGCCAGGATTCGGGTCCCGACACGGATCGCCTCGTCGATGCCATGCGTCACGAACAAGGCGGTGTTTCCGGTTTCCTCGCACAGCTTGAGCAACTCGTCCTGCATCTGGCGGCGCGTCAGCGCGTCCAGTGCGGCGAAGGGTTCGTCCATCAGCAGCAGCGCCGGTTCCAGCGCGAACGCTCGCGCGATGGCAACGCGCTGCTTCATTCCGCCTGACAGCGTGTGGGGAAAGGCGTCGACGAAATTCTTGAGCCCAACGCGCTCGAGCCAGCGACGAGCGTTATCCTCCGCATCCCGGCGCGGTAGCGATTTTCCCCGCTCCAGGGCATAGCGCACATTGCCGAGCACAGTGCGCCACGGCAGCAGCTGGTCGAATTCCTGAAACACGGTCATGCGGTCGGGGCCCGGGGATCCGATCCGTCGACCGTTCATCCGAAGCTCGCCGGCGCTGGGCTTGAGGAAGCCGCCGACCGCACGCAGCAGCGTAGACTTGCCGCAGCCTGAGGGGCCCAGCAGCACCAGCCGCTCGCCGGCTGAGATCGTGAAGCTGACGTCCTCGACCGCCGTGAGGATGCCGTCCGGCGTTGGATAGCTGATGCTGACGTGATCGAGCTCGAGCAACGCCCACGACGCGTTATCGCCGGCGAAACCGGTCAGTCGCGAAGCGACGTTCATCTCAGCTTCCAGGCTTCTCTCCGAGGCCTGACCAGAACAGGTCCCGCCACGATGCCGGCGCCTGCTTGATCAGGCCGACCTTTGCCTCGAAATTCGCAAACTTCTGGGCGCCTTCCGGAGCCGTCGTGAAGTTGACGTCCTTGTCGCGAATGATGCTCTCGACGAAATCGGGCGCGAGCTTCGAGCCCTCCGCCTTGATGTAAAGGGCAGCGGCTTCCTTCGGGTTGGCCTTGATCCATTCGTTGGCGCGGTCGAGCCCGCGGACGAACGCCTGGATCGTCTTCGGATTGTCGTTGACGAACTTCGTGGTCGAATAGACCACGTTGAAGGTGTGGGGGCCGCCGAGCACGTCGTAGCTGTTGAGAACCTGATGCACCTTGCCGCTCGCCAGTTGCTGTTGCGAGAACGGCGGCGAGGTGAAATGGGCGGTGATCTCCGAGCGTCCCGACAGGATCTGCGCCGTCGCGTCCGGATGGGGCATGCTGACGGTGAGCTCGTCGAGCTTGTCGTATTTGCCGAACGCCTTGTCCGCCGCCATCTGGAGCACGATCGGCTGGAAGCCGACCTTGACCGAGGGGAGGGCAATCCGGTCCTTCTCGGTGAAATCCGCGAGCGTCTTGATGTTCGGGTTGTTGGTCGTCAGGATATTGGCCATCGAGCCGAGCGCAGCGACGCCGATGATCTTGGCGGTGGTCCGCGTCTTGTCCCACGTCAGGATCATCGGCGTGATGCCTGCCGTCGCGAAGTCGAGGCCTCCCGAAATCAGCGCCTCGTTCATGGCTGCAGCACCGGAGAGCCGGAGCCATTCGATCTTCGGCGGGGTGATGCCGAGCGCCTTGGATTCCTGTTCGATCAGGCCCTTTTCACTGGCGACGATGAGCGGAAGATAGGCGATGCCGAACTGCTGGGCGATGCGAAGCTGGTCCGTCTCGGCGCGGACGCCCGTGGTGGCACTGGCCGTCATCACCAGGGCGACTGCCGCGGCGTAAAAGGACTTCGATGCAATCATTCTGTGTTTCTCGAGCTCACGTTCGATTGGCCGTTACCTGGGATGTCCCGGCCTTTTAGGATCACATGTCAGGAAATCCCGCGACCGGTCCAGTGGACTGATGTCACGGCGCGATCTTCGAAAGATACGCGCTGAGCAAGCTGCGTTTGCCAGAGGTTCTATTCTAAAATTCTCTTCACGCGAAGAAGCGTGTTCTCGACGCGGCTAAATGCGTGCTTGTTGTTCTTGGTGCGATATTACAGACCGCCGTCGATGCCGCTCCGGGAAAGCGCTTCTCGTTGACCGCAACGTCCGGAGAAGTCTGTTCTACGGCGAGACGGCCGTCTCGCCGCTATCGTCAATGGCGGCACGAGTCATCCGCGATAGGCGTCGAAAAGAGTTTTACCTTTCATTGACGCGCGTCTCGCCCGGCACAAACATGTCTCGATAGGCGTCGTCTTTCTGCACCTGGCATTGCTCCGGGGCCGACGAATTTGCTGTGGTGTCGCCCGGAGGCAGGAGCAATGGTTTCGTCGTCGCTTGAAGAATTGTCACTGACGGCAGACGTGTTGATCGTCGGCGGTGGAATGGCGGGTGCATGGGCGGCGGCCTCGGCCGCGCAGGCCGGTGCGAAGGTCATTCTTGCCGACAAGGGCTATTGCGGCACCAGCGGCGTTACGGCCGCCGCGGGGCCGGGCCATTGGTGGGTGCCGCCGGATCCTGCCGCGGCTCGCGATGCGGCCGTCGCCAATCGCATTGCCGCCGGCCTCGGGCTCGGTGAAGCGGAATGGATGTATCGCATCCTCGATCAAACTTGGCGTACATTGCCGACGCTTGCGCGATACTACCAGTTCGGCGTCGACGACGAAGGCCGTGTCAACCATCGCGCGGTGCGCGGGCCGGAATATATGCGCGCGTTGCGTCGGCAGGTGCTCGGCCACGGCGTCACCATTCTCGATCAGTCCCCTGTTATCGAGCTGCTGGCGCGCTCGGATGGATCGATCGGTGGCGCACGCGGCCTGCGCCGGCAAGACGGCGGCCGGTCCTATCGGATCAAGGCCGGTGCGGTGGTGCTCGCGGCCGGCGGCACCAGTTTTCTGTCGCACCTCCTGGGATCGCAAACCAACACGGGTGACGGCTATCTGATGGCGGCCGAGGCTGGCGCAGAGATGTCCGGCATGGAATTCACCGCCGCCTACACCATCGCGCCGGCGCATTCGACGATGACGCGCAGCATGGCTTATTCCTTCGCGTCCTACTACGACGCCAACGGGCGCCAGCTGGATCTGCCGTTTGGTCCTGACCAGACCATTCGCCTGGCTCGCGCGTTGCAGCGCGGGCCTGTCACTTGTTCCCTGCATCGTCTGCCTGATGACATCAAGGCGAGGATGCATACGATCTCGCCCAACGTGCCGCTTGTGTTCGACCGCTGGGGCGTCGATCCCTACCGCGACCGCTTCGAGGTTACCTTGCATAATGACGGCACCATCCGTGGCATCGGCGGCGTGCGGGTGCATGATACGGATGGTACGACATCGGTACCGGGATTGTTCGTGGCTGGCGACAACGCATCGCGCGAGAAAGTCGCGGGCGCGATCTCCGGCGGCGGCAACGTCAATTCGGCCTGGGCGTTATCATCCGGCGTATTCGCCGGACGCGCGGCTGCGCGCGTGGCGCGCGATGTGAAGGGACGCGCCACAAAGCTTCGGCCGCTTGGCCGTGCGGGGCTTCACCCGGGCGGGCGGCCGGAGGCGGTTGACATCACTGCGATCCGCAACGGTGTGCGCGCCGAGATGCATCCGTTTGACAAGAACCTGTTCCGCACCGGCCCCGGACTTGCGGCGTCTTCGCGCGTGCTCGAGGATCTCTGGGGCGAAGTGGCGGATCATGGGCACGCGGGAACAGTCGCCTTGCGTGAGGCCGCGGCGCTCGTAGCAACGGCACGCTGGTCGGTCGCCACTGCGGCTGCACGTAATGAGAGCAGGGGACTTCACCGTCGTGAGGATTATCCCGCCCAGGATCTGCGATTAGCCGCGCGCCTGCTTAGCGGCGGATTGGACCAGGTCTGGGTCACGCCGGATCGTCCGTCAGCGGCGATCCAACCCGGTCAACTCGAGGCGGTGTCATGATCGAGCTCATTGTCGCGGAACGTTGCACGGATTGCGGAGCATGCATCGAGGTCTGCCCGGCCAACGTGCTCGATCCCGGCCGCGCCGGCCAGCCGGTTCTGGCGCGTGTCGAGGACTGCCAGACCTGCTTCATGTGCGAGCTGTATTGTCGCGCGGATGCGATCTATGTCGCGCCCGACTGCGATCGCCGCGTCGCCGTGAGCGAGGCAGACGTGGTGGCATCCGGGCGTCTCGGCCAATACCGCAAGCACTCCGGCTGGGATGAATGGGCGGAGCATTTTCCCAACGAACAATGGTTGATGGAGAACGTATTCCGCCGCGCCGGCGAGGCTGCGGCACAAGCGAAGGCGAAGCAGCGCGACGCCGTCGACGGGAAATAGCAGAGGCACATGAGAGACGAATTCATATGCCCGGCCGAGGAGCGTCGTCCTGTTGTTACAGGATGCCCGCCATCTTTGAAAAGACTATCTTGCGTCATGCGCCTAGCATGTCCGCATCAAAGCCATCATGAACGTGTGACATGAACACTCCCCGTATTGAAAGCAAGCGCGCTTCCACCAGCGTGCGATCGCCGATCATCGTCAATCAGCTCGGTGCGGAGGTTCGTGCCGCGCTCGCCGATCACTGGTCGCGCCCGCTGATCATCGATCACCCCGCCGATCGCGCGGCGTGGGAAGTCGCGCCGGAGGCCGACGTGCTGCTGACGCGGCCGCTGGCGGGTTGGCACAAGGCGCCTGCGGAGAAGCCCGCGGGTTGGCCGTTCGGCCTGCGCTGGATCCAGACCGCGTCCACCGGGATCGACTTCTTTCCGGCGTGGCTGCTCGACGGGCCCGTGGTCACGGTCGGCCGCGGCATCTCGGCCGATCCGATTGCGGAATATGTTCTCGCGGCAATCCTTGGCTTCGAAAAGCGCATCCATGCGATCCGCCCGCGCAATCGTGAGCAATGGAAGATCGCCCCGCTGGGCTCGCTCAGCGGCAAAACGATCGGGATCGCCGGTTTTGGTGCGATCGGCCGTGCGGTTGCCGAGCGGGTCAAGCCGTTCGGCGTCGATATCAGGGTTCTGCGGCGGTCGACCTGGCCCTACGTGCTTCCCGGCATCCAGCCCGTGGACAGTATCGAGCAACTGGTCGAAGTCTCCGATCATCTCGTGCTTGCGCTCCCTGCGACGACGAAGACAGCCCATCTGATCAACGCCGACGTGCTGGCGCGCGCCAGGCCATCGCTGCATCTGATCAACGTCGCGCGCGGCAAGATCATCGATCAGAAGGCCCTGCTGCAGGCGCTCGACGAGGGACGGATTGCCGGCGCCACGCTCGACGTCACCGATCCTGAGCCGCCGCTGGATGGCGATCCGATCTACGACCATCCCAAAATCGTCCTCACCCCGCATGTCTCGTGGACCGGGGGTGAGGATGTCAAGCGGCTGGCCGACAAGACGCTGGTGAATCTCGACGCCTATGCGCATGGCGTGGCGCTGGCCGACGTCTTCGACAAGACTCTCGAATACTAGAAAAGGAACCGCAACAATGAACAAGGTCGTCGAGAAGCCCAAGAAATATTCCCTGGTCGAACGTACACCGGCGGCGACATTTGAGGAGGAGAGGCTGCATCGCAAGCAGCGTCTCGCCGCGACGTTCCGGCTGTTCTCGCGCTATGGCTTCGATCAGGGCCTTGCGGGCCATGTCACCGTGCGCGATCCGGAATTCCCGGAGCGCTTCTGGATCAACCCGCTGTCGAAGCATTTCAGCCAGATCAAGGTGTCCGACCTCCAACTCGTCGACCATGACGGCAATATCCTGATCGGCGACAAGCCGATCAACCAGGCCGGATTCGTGATCCATTCGGCCATTCATGCGGCGCATCCCGAGGTGATCGCAGCCGCACACACACACTCGACCTATGGGAAGGCCTGGTCGGCGCTCGGCCGACTTCTTGATCCGTTGACACAAGATTCCTGCGCCTTCTATGAGGATCACGTGCTGTTCGATCCGTTCTCAGGTGTCGTGCTGGAGGCGGAAGAGGGCCGCAAGATCGCGCAGGCGCTGGGATCGAAGAAGGCCGCGATCCTGCAAAACCACGGCCTGCTCACGGTAGGACCGACCATCGAGGCCGCGGCGTGGTGGTACATCGCGATGGACAATGCCGCGCGCGCCCAGTTGCTGGCCGAGGCGGCCGGCAAGCCAAAGCCGATTCCGCACGAGGTGGCCAGCCTGACCTCGCGGCAGGTCGGCACGCACAAGGGCGGCTATTTCAGCTTCCAGCCGCTGTGGGACTGGATCACCGAGGCGGAACCGGAGCTGTTCAACTAGGAGCAGAGCTCGCGAGTCGGACAGCGAGCTCTGAGCATTGCTGCCGGATATCGGGCACAGCAATGATCTCCCAGAATGCGGCCCGCGTGAGCGGGCCAATGGCGTACAGACGGCGCGAGGGAGATCCATGCTGGTCGACGATCGCGCAGTCATTTGTGACCTCGATGCCGATCCTGAGCGGATCGATCCGCGCAAGGCCGTTGTCGAACAGGCTGCGCACGGCGGGGTTGTCGCTGGCGCCCGGGTCCTTGACGATGCCGGTGCAGTCCACGATCGCGCCGACCTGAAGCTCGGACAGTTCGCTCTGGCCGCGTCTGCGATAGCTGACGCGCATACCGTTCTGGACCTGCGTAACGGTCCCGAGCTTGCCGGGGACGACGGTCAGACGACCGGTCGCGAGCGCCTCCGCGATGCGGGTCTCGACCTCGGGCGCCGTCCGGTGGCGATGCACGTCCCACCAGGCGCGGGCGTGCTCCAGAAATCTGCGCCGCGATTCCAGCGGCAACTCCCGCCAGAGCCGCTGGGTGTGGGGCCTGATGGCGTCGATCGCGCTACGCCAGTCGCCGCTCTCGGCGACATGGGTCTCGGTACGACGACGAAACCAGTGCAGCAGGGCGCCGATCCGGGCACCGAACGGAATTTCGCTCTCGACGAGGCGCATTGGATCGACGCGGCGATGGGCTCTCGGCAGCAGTCCGCGCCGCGACAGGGCGACGATCGGCCCCTGATGCCCATGGCGGAGCAGCGACAGCACATAATCGACCATCGACAGACCCGTGCCGAGGATCAGCATGGTTGCGTTGCTGTCGATGCCGGCGGCAGCGGGAGCGATCCATGGGTCGACATGGCCGGGCAGGCGCGACGCCGCGGCGTCATGGCCAGTCGCGAGAATCGCAATGGCGCCAGTCAGTAGCGTCCCGTCAGCCAGCGTCACCGCGACGCCGGATGGCGCTTCACCAATTGCGATGCACTCGTTCTGCAAGATCGTGAGACCCCGCGTTCCGTCGCGGGAGGTCAGTGGCGCGATCAGGTCGGCGAGATAGTCGCCATAGGTCTGGCGAGGAACGAAGCAGTAGGGATCAGGACACATCGGCCCATCGGGTCGCGTGCATAGCCAGTTCCAGAAATGCCCGGGATCGTCAGGCAGCGCGCTCATGTTCGATACGCGAACGTTGAGGAGATGTTCGGGGTTGCCTGCGTGATAGGCAAGGCCTCGGCCAATCTCCGGCCGCTTCTCGATCAGTGTGACGCGAAGACCCGGCGGAGAGGCCTTGAGGAGCTGAAACGCCATCAGGGCGCCACTCGCGCCCCCTCCGACGATCATCGCGTGCCGCCCCTCAGGACCCATCGTGCCGCCCCCGTTTTCATCGGTCGGTCAACGTCGCAGGACTGCGAGCGGTTCTAGCAGTCTGCTGAAAAACTATGAAGTCGAGAGTTTTCTTGTCTTTGTTCGGTCGCTGTCGGGGCGGAGCGCTGGAGGTTGGATGTCGTGTTCGGCTTGGCGCCGGGTTACCCCGGCGCGGGGTGGCTAT
>NZ_JARWCR020000032.1:0-91673 GCF_029846695.2 Bradyrhizobium nivariense
CGGCGTCGAGCCATTGCTGGCAGCCATGCGGGCGTGAGGCGCGGGCAGCGAACTCAATAGCGACACCGACGGCCGCCTTCGTTGCATGGAGGTGATGCGGAGCCGCGTTTTTACACAGCCTGGGTCACAAGCCGACATCGCTGCGCGTCGCAAGTCAGGCCAGCATTACCTTCTCAAGCAGACATCCCAGATTTCTAAGTATCCGTCCTAGGCCCGCCGCATCAGCTTGAGCGAGGCCGTAAGGCGCAGGCTGCGCTTGCCCGCAAGCGCGATGCCTTCAAGCTCGCCGCTATCCGCCGTGCAGGTCCCGGAGAAGCCGATCCCGACCTCATAGCCGCCGAACACGGGGTTCTCGCCTTTCGCCGGCGTGTGTTCCTGGTTGAGCATCTCGCCCTTCCAGCGGCCGTCCGCCGAGGAAAAGGAGCCGAGATAGTAGAAGAACGCATCTCCGCCGAGGATGCGGCCGTCCATCAGCAGCATGACGCCGGAGAGTCCGGCATCGACGCCGTCGAGCGCGCGCAGATGGATCGCATAGAGCCCGTTCACGACCCCGCCCGGGCCAATCGTCCCCTGCGGCGGCAGCCCCTCGTCGTCGAGCCGGGTGAGATTGGCCCAGAAGTTGCCGCCCGGCATCGTGTCCGCACTGCCCGCGAGACGGATCTGGTTGCCGACCAGCCGGCCGCGTGCGCCGATCGCGGCGACATCAGCCCCCATCAGCGGCTTGTAGTGGGGATCGTCATTATGCCGTTCGGTGACGACTTCGGCGATGATCTCGCCGTCGCGCTCAAAATAGGTTCCGAGGTGCGCGAAGGCCGAATTGCCGCCCAGCAGCTTGCCGTCATGCATGCACATGATGCTGCGGCCGAACGCATCGTTGACGCCGTATTCAACCTTGTAGAGCCCGTCCAGCAACGCAATAGACCCAAAAAAATCAGAAGGAATCGCGGGTTACCTAGCACCGCCGCGGCACCAAGGCCATCCGGCTTTTCCGCGCAGGGCCGTTCAGAGCCACGCGCTGCCATGATGCCATCATGCCCCTGTTTTGCCCGACGGCGCAACAGTTTCGTAAATTCCGCAGGGCTGTGATTTCAACACCATCCGCAGAGCTGTGATTTCAACCACTTGGCTACTGTGCATGGGGTTGTTTTCGACATTTTTGTTTTGTGCGGTCCCGAACGGCCTTGCTCAGGAGCTAGTGACGCTTGAAATACTGCACCTCGCGCTCATGCTTCTCAGCCGCCGCCCGGCTCCTGAACGTGCCGAGGTTGCGGCGCTTGCCGGTCTTGGGATTCACCTTGCGTGAATAGAGGCGATATTCGCCGGATGCGAGCTTGCGGATCATGGTTGCGCCTCCTGTCAGGTTTCGGACTCAACCCGCTCCGCACGAGGTCCGTTCCTTCAAGGTCTTATGAGCGGGACGAGTGTAGGCCGGTACGGCCCGTGGCGGCATTTTCTCGAGACCACCTATCGCGACGCCAGCAAGAATGTCGCCTACTACACGTGAACTAGAAGCACAGCGTGGTCACGAGCTTGCCCTGCTTGTCCTTGATCGCATAGGGACAGCGCAGCCGCTCCAGCGCCTGCTTGGCGTCCTCGTCGCCGAGCGCTGCGGCGCGCTCGTAATAGGATTTCGCGGCGTCCTTGTCCTTTGGCCCGCCGCGGCCTTCCTGTGCGAAGGCGCCCATCCGCTCCAGCGCCCCGGGATGGTTTTGCGCCGCCGCCTTTTCGAACAGCGCGCGCGCCGCGGCGTCGTCCTTCGCACCGCCTGTGCCTTCGGAGAGCATCATGCCGAGCTGGTACTGCGCCTCCGCATTGGTCTCGGCCGCCTTGCCGAGCAATGCGCGCGCCTGTGCGGGATCGGCCGGCGCGGCGCCGCCGGTGCCGCCGAGCGCGGCGAGATTGCTGACGCCGCGGGGATTGCCGGCCTGCGCCGCCTTCTCGAACAATTTGCGCGCCTGCGCTTCATCCCTGGCGACGCCGGAGCCGGTGCCGTAGGCCACACCGAGCTCGACCATGGCGGCGCTCGATCCCTTGTCGGCGGCCTTGCGCCAGGCAGCCATCGCTTCCGCCGTCTGCCGGTTGGCCGCATAGGCGCGGCCGAGCGCGAACATCGCGCGCCGCGATGACGGCGCGGCCTGCTTGCAGAATTTGATGGCGGTCGCAACGTCGGAGGCTGCAATCTCCGTCACGCCCCTCAATTCGGCCGGCTTGTCGGGATCGCTGGGATCGGCGGCGACCCGATCGCACAGGACGAGATCGGCCGATTGCGCATGCGCCGACAACGGCGCCGCAAGCACGAAGAGGATGGCAACGAGGAAAGTCCGCATGGACGCCAAATTGGCTCGCCGCCCCGGCAAATTCAAGGCTCGAGTCCCGATTGGCGCAGCACGGGGACGACCTCCGGTGATGCCAGATAGCGCAGCAGCCGGTCCGCGGCATCGGCGTGCTCAGCGTTTGCCATCCGGCCGGCGGAGAACACGGCCGGCGTTTGCAGATCGTGCGGGACGGGGCCGACCACCTCGATGCCTTCGACCTGCCTCAGCTCGCTGATCTGCTGCACGGCGAGGTCAGCCTCGCCGCTCACGAGCCGCTCCGCGGTAAAGCCCTGCTCGACGATGGTGGCTTTGGCGTTGATCTCTGCCGCGATCCCCATCTGCGCGATCAACCGGGCGAAATAGACCCCGCTCGCACCCAGCCGCGAATAGGCCACGGACCGCGCCGCAAGCAGCGTATTGCGCAGCGCGGATGCGGTGGCGATGTCGGGATGGGCTTGCCCTGCCCGCACAGCGATGCCGACGAAGGAGCGCGCGAGATCGGCTGCGCTGCCCGAGACCACGCGGCCCTCGCCGATCATCTCGTCGAGCCCTTCGCGCGTGAGGATCACGAGATCGGCGGCCTCGCCGTCGCGCAGCCGCTTGAGCAGTGCCAGGGTCGGCGCGAAATCGGCGTCGATGCGGACGCCAGTTGCGGTCTCGTATGCGGAGGACAGGCTGCGTATCGCGCCCATCAGGCCGAGCGTCGAGAGCATGCGAACATTTTCCATAAGCGATTCCTGTCGCGATCAGGCGCGGTGCATCAGCTTGAGCGCGGCGGTCAGGCGCAGGCTGCGCTTGCCGGCGAGCGCCGTTGCCTCCAGCACCGCCTGCTCCGCATCATAAGTGCCGGAGAAGCCGATGCCGACCTCGTGGCCGCCGAAGATCGGATCGTCCTTGGCCGGCGTGTGCTCCTGATTGAGGATCTGGCCCTTCCAGCGCCCGTTGGCGGCGGTGTAGCTGCCGAGATAGTAGAACGATGCATCGCCGCCGAGGATGCGGCCCTTGTTGAGCAG
The DNA here is from genome assembly GCF_029846695.2 of Bradyrhizobium nivariense. Classification (NCBI taxonomy): domain Bacteria; kingdom Pseudomonadati; phylum Pseudomonadota; class Alphaproteobacteria; order Hyphomicrobiales; family Nitrobacteraceae; genus Bradyrhizobium; species Bradyrhizobium nivariense. Next base: position 3,329 of record NZ_JARWCR020000032.1, read on the forward strand.
CATCACGCCGGTGAGGCCGCCGTCGACGCCATCGAGCATGCGCAGATGCACCGAGTAGAGCCCGTCGGCGATGCCGGCCTCGCCGACGCCGCCGGCGATCGGCACCTCGTCTTCGGTGATCGGCGTCATCAACGACTGGAAGGGCACGCCGGGCAGCTCCTTGAGCTCGCCCTTGAAGCGATAGAGATCGCCCTCGGCCCAGCCCTTGGCCAGCAGCGTCGCATCATCGGTGCCGGCCATGGCGCGGTAGTTCGGATCGGGGTTGTGGCGGACGGTGTTGATCACGATGTCGACGCCGCCTTCGGTCTTCGCGTAGGTGCCGATATGGGCGAAGGCCGAATTGCCACCGAGCATCTTGCCGTTGCCGGCATGCATCACGCTTCGGCCGACCCCGTCGCCGAGCTGAAATCTCACCTTGTAGAAGCCTTCAAACACCAGCCGTCCCCGGCCCTGCGCGCATCCGGGCACACTCTATCCCGCTTTCGGCGGCGATGGACAAGTTTCGCGCGATCGAGGTCCGAGGGATCGCCGCAACTGCTGTCATCAGAATGCAAAAATCCGCCGAAGCCTTTCGGCTTCGGCGGATCGAAGTCCAACCCGGGCCAGCCCCCCAGCCCGGGCCGGGAGGATGTTAGGCCGCAGCCTTCTTGTCGGCCGGCACGGACGCGATCGTCTTCAGGATCTGCGAAGCGATCTGGTATGGGTCGCCCTGCGAGTTCGGACGGCGGTCTTCCAGATAGCCTTTGTAGCCGTTATTGGCGAAGGAGTGCGGAACGCGGATCGAGGCACCGCGATCGGCAATGCCGTAGCTGAACTTGTTCCAGGGCGCGGTCTCGTGCTTGCCGGTCAGACGTTTGTCGTTGTCCGGGCCGTAGACGGCGATGTGGTCCATGATGTTCTTGTCGAAGGCCGCCATCAGCGCCTCGAAGTACTCCTTGCCGCCGACCGTACGCATATACTCGGTCGAGAAGTTGGCGTGCATGCCGGAGCCGTTCCAGTCGGTATCGCCGAGCGGCTTGCAGTGGAACTCGATGTCGATGCCGTATTTTTCGGTCAGGCGCAGCATCAGGTAGCGGGCCATCCACATTTCGTCAGCGGCCTTCTTGGAGCCTTTGCCGAAGATCTGGAATTCCCACTGGCCCTTCGCGACTTCCGCGTTGATGCCTTCATGGTTGATGCCGGCGGCCAGGCAGAGGTCGAGATGCTCCTCGACGATCTTGCGGGCGACGTCGCCGACGTTCGAGAAACCGACGCCGGTGTAGTACGGACCCTGCGGCGCCGGATAGCCCGAGGCCGGGAAGCCGAGCGGACGGCCGTCCTTGTAGAAGAAGTATTCCTGCTCGAAGCCGAACCAGGCGCCGGAATCGTCGAGGATGGTGGCGCGCTTGTTGGAAGCGTGCGGGGTCTTGCCATCGGGCATCATGACTTCGCACATCACGAGCACGCCGTTGGTGCGGGCGCCATCCGGGAACACCGCGACCGGCTTCAGCACGCAATCGGAGCTGTGGCCTTCAGCCTGCTGGGTGGAGGAGCCATCGAAGCCCCAGAGCGGAAGCTGCTCAAGCGTCGGGAACGACGCAAATTCCTTGATCTGAGTTTTGCCGCGCAAGTTCGGAGTCGGCGTATATCCGTCGAGCCAGATGTACTCGAGCTTATACTTGGTCATTGAGCCTCTCTGTAGATGATGCGAAAGGTGGGGGCCGTAGGCCCCCGCACGATTGTTTACCCGGCCACCATCGGCCGACCGTTTACAAGCATTTAACGTGCCAAAAGGCCGCAGCGCGGGAGGTTTGCCACCGCGGCCGGCCTCCCTCGCTCCCGGCAGATCGTCGACTGCGCCGTGCGTCATAGCGGCGCACCTTTGCGTGAAGCTGCACCGCAAAAATCCCGCGGAAAACGCCTGATTCTGGAGCACGAGCACCAGAGCCCGAGGTTGCCGGCTAAACGCGCATCAACGTCCGGCAACATTCGCCAAGTCTGTGCCCGTCGCCCGCAACCTTCGCAACGGCCCACGCGTTAGCCACTCGACCGCTGCCTTAGAGGAAGCAGAATGCAGTCTGCCTACAAAATAGGCCAGCGCTGATTTCCTTTTCAGCACTTTGCATTTCGGAATGCACGGCCGATATGGGGATTCCAGTAACCACAAGCCAACGAGTCGGGCGCACCATGGAGGCCAACCGCTGCGATCTCGGGAGATACCGCAATGATGAATAATGGACTGAGTCACGGATCTGCACAGATCTACCAATTCCCTGTCGGGGGCCGCTCGGCTCTCGGGGGGCGCCGCAACGGTGAGACCCGCCTTCCCGCCAACCACGCCTCGCTCCCCGTGAACGAGACGATTTGCAGTGGAAGCTGGTACCATCAGGAAGCAGTCGATGAAGCCAAGCCGAAATGGGATCGCTGATGCCTGCGTTCGGTTCGATACCGCCGCGCTCTCTCAATGCCCGGCGTCAGTTTGAAAAAGGGTCGAAACAACGAAGTTTCGGCCCTTTTTGATTCCTGCGGCAATGCCGCCGTTCAGATCCCCGCGCAGGCCGTGACCGGCCGCTTCAGATGCTTGACCGTGGTGCTGCCGGTCTTGCCGATCACAAGCGTGATCCCCGCCCCGAATAGCGCGCGCCGGAGACCGTCAGCCGCTTGGCAAGTGTGACCGGTTCGCCGTCGATCTGGAGGAAGGCGCGCTTGTCGGCGTCATAAAATCCAACGATGAACTGCGTACCATCGGCGCAGCGATAGGTCCGGAACGTCTGCGCATCGGCCTGTCGTGAATTGATAATTCCGCCCGCCAGCATGGTGACCGCCAAAAGAATGGCCTTGTGCCGGCCCATGATCGCCCCCTGTAATAGACCTCAAGGACGCCCATCGAGCGTCCGCTGGAACCATAACCCAAGCTGATCTCATGCAAGACTCCTCCGTGCAAGACTCCTCCGTACAAGACTCTTCCGTACAAGACTCGCCTGCCCGCCATCTCGCCCTGCAAGGCGCCAGCAATTTTCGCGACCTCGGCGGCTACCCGACCGCAGATGGCCGTACCACGCGCTGGCGGCACATCTTCCGCTCCAACCATCTCGGCCAGCTCACCGCCGCCGATGTCGAGATCGTCCGCGCGCTCGGCGTGCGCAGCGCCTTCGATTTTCGCGGCGTCGAGGAGCGCGCGGCGGGCGTCTGCGTGGTGAACGAGATCGCCGTGTATTCACTGCCGATCGAGCCGACGGTCGTGGCCGCGCTGCGCGCGGAGCTCGCCAGGGGCAGGCTGACCGCGCCGGTCGCGCTCGAACTCATGCGCGAATCCTATCGCAACTATGTCCGCCACAACACGGCCAGTTTCCGCAACCTGTTCGGGCATCTCCTGGAGGACCGCGCGCCGCTCGTCATTCACTGCACCGCCGGCAAGGACCGCACCGGCTTTGCCAGTGCGCTGATCCTGCATGCGCTCGGCGTAGCCGACGACGTCATTGCCGCGGACTACCTCTTGACCAACCGGCACTACAGACGCGATGCATCGAACGCTTCCGATCTTCCCGCCGATGTCCTCGACGCGATCGGCAGCGTCGAGGCCTCGTATCTTGCTGCTGCTTTCGAGGCCGTCGATAGCGCGTATGGCGATCTCGATACCTACTTGCGCGACGGCCTCAAGCTCGGCACACCGGAGCGGACCGCGCTGAAGGCGCGTTATCTGCAATCGTAAGCGGCCGTAAATCTCGAGCGGCCGTGCCGGGAGAACGATGATGCAAGGCAAGGTTCTGATCGTGACCGGAGCACTCGGCGCACTTGGAAAAGTCGTCGCCGAGGCCGCGCAGTCGCGCGGCGCGCGCGTGGCCGGCATCGACCATGCGCCCTCGCAAATCTCCGCGACGGCTGAGCGCATCGAGATTGGCGGCGTCGATCTGTCCGATGCGGCGCAGGCGAAGACGGCGGTCGATGCCGCGGCAAGACACTTCGGCAAGCTCGATGCGCTGATCAACATCGCCGGCGGCTTCGCCTTCGAGACCGTCAGCGACGGCGACATCAAGACATGGCAGCGCATGCATGCGCTCAACGTGCTGACGGCGCTCAACGCCTCGCATGCGGCGCTCCCGCATCTGGCCGCCTCCAATGCCGGCCGCATCGTCAATATCGGCGCCATGGGCGCGCTTCAGGCCGGCTCCGGCATGGGCCCCTATGCGGCGTCGAAAGCCGGCGTCCATCGTCTCACCGAGGCGTTGGCGAGCGAGTGGAAAGGCAAGGTGACCGTGAACGCGGTGCTGCCCTCGATCATCGACACCAAGGCCAACCGCGCCGACATGCCGAAAGCCGACTTCGCCAAATGGGTGACGCCGCAGGAGCTCGCCGAGATCATCCTGTTCCTCGCCAGCGATGCCGGAAGCGGCGTCACGGGCGCGCTGATCCCGGTCGGCGGGCGGGTATAGGGGTCAGTTGCCGCGGACCTTTTCTAAACCACACCGCATTGCTATAATCGAACCATGACAACGGAAGATATCGAGCGAGCGGTCGAGCGACTTACGCCTGACGAGTTGGCGCGGTTTCGTGCGTGGTTCGACCAACTCGTCGCTAAACGGTTCGATCAACTCCTGGAGCAAGACATCGGGGCGGGCAAGCTCGATGAATTTGCCGAGGAGGCGCTGAGCGATTATCGCGCCGGCCAAACGCGCGACTTGTGAAGCACACGGCTTCGACGAGATTCTGGAAGGCTTATGAGGCGTTGCCCGTCAATGTTCAACGGCTGGCCGATGCCAATTTCAAATTGCTGAAGAGCGACCCCACTCCATCCCTCGCTTCTGTTCAAACGGGTCGGACGATTTTGGCCGCCAGAGTCGGCCTGCGTTATCGCGCCCTGGCTATCGAGTCTGATGGCGCCTGCGTCTGGTTCTGGATCGGCTCGCACGCAGACTACGACCATCTCATAGGCTGAAGGCGTCAATCTGGCACCAACAGCCGCAGATTGCCTTTGAAACGGATGCTCTGTCCCGTCCGCAGGATAGCCGGATCATCCGCTCCCGATCAAATGGCGCAGAGCCCTAAGTCCGATACGGGCTAGACTGCCCGCAACTGATTCTCGGATTCGAGCACCCGTGGAAACTGAGCTTTATCTGCCCGTCAAACGCTTCCTCGAAGAGCTCGGCTTCACGGTCAAGGGCGAGATCGGCGGCTGCGATCTCGTGGGCCTCAGCGCCGGGGATCCGCCGGTCGTGGTGATCGGCGAGCTCAAGCTAGCTTTCAATCTCGAGCTGATCCTCCAGGCGGTCGATCGTGCGCCGGCCGGCGACGAGGTCTGGATTGCCGCCAAGATGTCGGCGCGCGGCAAGGGACGCGAGGCCGACGCGCGCTATCGCAATCTCTGTCGCCGCCTCGGATTCGGTATGCTCGGGGTAACCGACCGCGGCCAAGTCGAGGTGCTGGTGAAGCCGCCAACGGCGGCGCCGCGCCGCGAGCCGAAGGTTCGTTCGCGCCTCGTCGCAGAGCATCAGCGCCGCCAGGGCGATCCCGTGCTGGGCGGCAGCACCCGCGCGCCGATCATGACGGCCTATCGGCAGCAGGCGCTGGCCTGCGCCTCGGAGCTTGCGGCGGGCCCGCGGCGCGTGAGCGAATTGCGCCAACGCTGTCCCGATGCCGGCAAGATCATGCTTAACAATGTGTATGGCTGGTTCGAGCGTACTGAGCGGGGAATCTACGGGCTGACCGAGGCCGGACGCGCGGCGCTGAAACGCTGGCCGCAAGCACCGGTGAATGACACCGCCCGCGAGGCGTCGCTGCCCTAGCGGCAATCATTTCGGGAGACATCGTATGATCGTTGTGACTGGCAGCGTAACGGTCCGCACCGACACGTTCGACGAGGCGCGCCGCCTGAGCCTCGAACATGTTCATCGGTCGCGGCAGGAGCCCGGCTGCATCTCGCACGCAGTGCATGTCGACTGCGAGAACCCGCTCAGGCTGGTGTTCTTCGAGCAATGGGCCGACCGCGCCGCGCTCGCTACCCACTTTGCGGTACCTGCGTCCGGCGAGTTCGTGCGCATCCTGCGCTCACTTGCCACGGGGCCGGCCACGCTTGAACTCTATGACGCCAGTAAGCTCGAGAAGCTGTGAGTGCATAGCTGAGCTGCCACACGAAATTCATATTGCAATGCAACATGGACGGCACTAGGTATCCCGGCATCGAAACGAGGCCGTTATGAACGCAGACTGGAATACCAAATATGGCACGCGGCGCGTGCGCCACGATCCGCCGACCCTGGACGAGGCGATCTTCGCCGCCGTCGGCATCACCGACGATCAGGAGCAGCAGGCCGAGATCGCGGCAGCTCTCATGGGGATGCCGGTCGAAATCGTCCAGGCCGAGGTGAAGAAGCAGGCCCGCACCAACAGCCGCATCATCGCCACGCGCGTGATCGCCGGCGAACAGGGCGCGCAGCGCTCGGTGGTGGTCGAACGCCGTGTCGTGCGCCGCTTCGGCAACGACAAGCGCACCGGCACCTGAGCGCTTAGCTCCCTGTCTCCCATACGAAAGCGGACCGGTTTTGCCGGTCCGCTTTTTGATTCCAGTCGGCAGTTTCCAGTCAGGCGGCGCGATTGCCATACATGCTGGAGATGATCTTCCAGCAGGTCGAGTTGAAGCTGAGAAGAGCGCGGCCGGCCGTGAAGGGCGAGGCTGCGAGATCAGCGAGCTCGTCCTCTGGCGCCTTGGCGAGATCGATCGTCCCGGTCGATTCGCCATGACGGAATTGCAGATGCGCCCCGAACTTCCTGGCGAGCGCCCGCATCGCGTGATTCTCGGCGCCGGTGGTGATGCGCAGGCGCTTGTAGCCTTTCCAACGCGCTTCCGCGATCAGGCGGCTGAACAGCACGGTGCCGACGTTCTGGCGCCGCGCCGAGGCTTCCACGCTGAAGGCGACCTCGGGCAGCGAATCGTCCTCCGGCGGATGCAGCTCGGCCGCACCGCGGACCACGCCGTCGACGATGTAGGCGACGATGACGGTGCCGTCCTCGGCACAGCGTGCGGCGTAACGTTCGATAAAACTGTCGTCGAGAAAACCGTTGAAACGGTCATGCCTGCTTTCGGCATCGAGCCTCAGCAGATGATCGCGCAAAAGCGGCAATTCTTCCTGCTGGCTCAAGGTCCGCACATAGCCCTGAACGGACTTCGTGCGGCTGGTTTCTTCAAGTTCCAAATCTGCGTCGATTGACAAGTCAAAACTCCTCTTGGTGTCCCTCGAGGAGGCGTTCGAATCCCTAGACCTCCAATATTGTGCATCGCAACAATCTTTTCAAGACGGGAACCTGCCCAAGTTTCGAGCATGGGAGTCGACTAATTCGTTAACAAAATCAAACCCCGTAGTCATACGAGGACCAGCTGAGTCTGGGTCACTACCGCGACCAGCTTGCCGTCCTCGGTCTCCAGCCGGGTGGTCCAGACCTGGGTCCGCCGGCCCCGGTGGATCGGGGTGGCGGTCGCGATGACCGTGGTTCCCTCTTTGGCGCCGCCAATGAAGTTGGTCTTGCTCTCGAGCGTGGTCGTGCCCTTGGCGTCCTCGGGCAGATTGATCACGGTCGCCGCCGCGCCGACGGAATCGGCCAGCGCCATCACCGCGCCGCCGTGGATGGTGTGGTGGAGCGTGCAGAGATCGGGCCTGACCGTCATCCGCGCCACCACGCGGTCCTTCCCGGCCTCGACGAACTCGACGCCCTTGAGCTCGGCGAACGGCATCTTCATCGCTTTAAGTTTCTCGAGCGGCGTCATCGGATCTCCTCCCAATTCATTGTTGTCTCAACGTGAATTGCTTCACGCGGCAAAGCAATGACGTCAGAGGTAATCGCGGTGCTGACATCGGCGCCCGCATTTGCGCATATGCTCCTCCCATGCGCCACATCCCGCCCCGCCGCATCGTCTGCCTGACCGAAGAGACGGTCGAAACGCTGTACCTGCTCGGCGAGCAGGACCGCATCGTCGGCGTCTCCGGCTACGCCGTCCGTCCGCCCCAGGTGCGCCGCGAGAAGCCGCGGGTATCGGCCTTCGTCTCCGCGGACATTCCAAAAATCCTGGCGCTGAAACCGGACCTCGTGCTCGCCTTCTCCGATCTCCAGGCGGGGATCGTCGCCGATCTGGTTCGCGCCGGCGTCGACGTCCACGTTTTCAACCAGCGCGACGTCGCCGGGATTTTGGCGATGATCCGTACGCTCGGCGCGCTGGTCGGCGCGGGCGAGCGTGCGGAGGAACTCGCTCACGAGCTCGAACGGCGCCTCGCCGCGATTGCCGCAACGCCTCGTCCTTCTGCCCGCCCGAGGGTCTATTTCGAAGAGTGGGACGATCCGCTGATCTCAGGCATCGGATGGGTCTCAGAGCTGATCGAGATCGCGGGCGGCGAGGATGTGTTTCCGGAGCTGCGCCATCGGCAGGCGGCGAAGGATCGCATCGTTTCGGCGGAGGCGGTGCGTGACGCTGCGCCGGACGTCATTCTCGCTTCATGGTGCGGCAAGAAGGTCGTCCCTGCCCGCATCAGCGCGCGCGACGGCTGGAGCGAGATCCCCGCCGTGCGCGATGGTCGTATCGTCGAGATCAAGTCGGCGATCATTTTGCAGCCGGGGCCGGCGGCGCTGACGGACGGGCTCGATGCAATCGTGCAGGCGCTGTGGGGGTGAAGCGCAATAGCTTGGCCGTAGCTCTCGTGTCCCGGACGCGCCGCGACGCGTCAGCGTTGCTGCGCTGCGGGGCACGGCGGACACTTCTCACGTCACCGCATTCACGACCTGATATTCCGGCCGCCGCCACACTTCGCCCGCGATCACGTCCTCGATGATCTTGGCCGCCTTCATCACCTCGGCCTCGCCGATATACAGCGGCGTGATGCCAAACCTCATGATGTCAGGCGCGCGGAAATCGCCGATGACGCCGCGGGCGATCAGGGCCTGTATCGCGGCGTAACCGCCATCGAAGGCGAAGGAGACTTGCGAGCCGCGGCGCTCATGGGCGCGCGGGGTGACCAGCTTCAGCTGCGGGCAACGGCGCTCGACTTCGCTGATGAGGAGATCGCCGAGCGAAAGCGAGCGGGCCCGGACCTCGGCGATATCGACGCGGTCCCAGATGTCGAGCGAGACCTCCAGCGCCGCCATTGCCAGCACCGGCGGTGTCCCGACGCGCATGCGCTCGACGCCGCCCGCGGCCGCATAGGCGAGCTCGAACGCGAACGGCTTTGCGTGCCCCATCCACCCCGACAAAGCGGCGCGCACGCTGTCGGCGTGACGCGGCGCGACGTAGAGGAAGGCCGGCGCACCGGGGCCGGCGTTGATGTATTTGTAGGTGCACCCGGCGGCGAAATCGGCGCCGGTGCCTGCAAGATCAACCGGCAGTGCGCCGGCCGAATGCGCGAGGTCCCAGACAGTGACGATGCCGAGCGCATGTGCTCTTGCAGTCAGCTTCGCCATGTCGTGGCGGCGCCCGGTGCGGTAATCGACCTCGGTGATGTAGAGGACAGCGATCTCCTCGGACAGCGCGGCCTCGATCTCCTCCGGCGCCACCAGGCGCAATTGATGGCCACGGCCGAGCGTCGCGATCAGGCCTTCGGCCATGTAGAGGTCGGTCGGGAAATTGCCGGTGTCCGACAGGACGACCTTGCGCGATGCGTTCATGTCGAGCGCGGCGGCGAGCGCCTGATAGACCTTGAGCGACAGCGTATCTCCGACCATGACGGAGCCGGCTTCCGCGCCGATCAGTCGCGCGATGCGATCGCCGACATGGCGCGGCTGGGCATACCAGCCCGCACTGTTCCAGGCGCGGATCAGCTCGTCACCCCACTCGGCGGTGATGACGCGACTGACACGCTCGGCAACGCCAAGCGGTAGCGCGCCGAGCGAATTGCCGTCGAGATAGATCACGCCATCGGGCATATGGAACAGCGCTTTGGTGTCGTCGTAGACGCGAAGCTTGGTCATGGAGATCTCTACAGGATCGTGCGCACGCGCCAGAGTTCGGGAAACAGCTCGACCTCCAGCATGCGCTTGAGGTAGCTGACGCCGCCGGTGCCGCCGGTGCCGCGTTTGAAGCCGATGACGCGCTCGACCGTCGTCACATGGTTGAAACGCCAGCGCCGGAAATAATCCTCGAAATCGACCAGCTTCTCGGCGAGCTCGTAGAGCATCCAGTGCGTCTCCGGCGCCTCGTAGACGATACGCCAGGCCTGCAGCACACCTTCGCTGAAGCTATGAGTCTCGCGAACATCGCGCGCCAGCACGGCCGCAGGCATCTTGAGCCCGTTGCGGTCGGCGAGCCGCAGCACCTCGTCGTAGAGGCTTGGCGTCGCGAGCTCGGCTTCGAGCAGCTGCGTGGTTTCCAGATCGTGCGCGTGCGGCTTGAGCATGGCGTGGTTGCGGTTGCCGAGCAGGAATTCGATCAGCCGGTATTGCCGCGACTGGAAGCCTGAGGACTGGCCAAGCTGCGAGCGGAAGCGCGTATACTCGCTGGGCGTCATGGTGCGCAGCACGTCCCAGGCGCCGTTGAGCTGCTCGAAGATGCGCGACATCCGTGCCAGCATCTTCATCGCAGGCTGCACCTCATCTTTAGCGATCGAGCGGCGTGCGGCGCTGAGCTCGTGGATAGCGAGTCGCATCCACAGCTCGGTGGTCTGATGCTGGATGATGAACAGCATCTCGTCATGCGCTTCCGACAGCGGATGCTGCGCGCCGAGGATCGCGTCCAACGCCAGATAGTCGCCATAGGACATGCGCCGGACGAAATCGGTCTCGGCGCCTTCGCTTGCGGGATCGTATTCGCTGGACGTCATGACAGGCCCTTTCGATCGATCTTCCAGGCCTCGTCAGTCGAGGCCGATCAGGCGCGCGGTGATTGGCGACGACGGGTCCTTGAGGGCGTCGATCACGGTGAAATGGTTCAGCCCGGGATCGACGACGAGGCGCGTCGGTACGTCGAATCCAGTCCAGACATTGGCCATCAGATCGGACTGGCGGATGAATTCGGGCCGCTCGTTGCCGCCGACCCAGGCGGTCACGGGCGAATGCCCGCGCGGCAGATGCAGCGCCGCGCTTTCCAGCGTCGCCTCCTCCATCGTCATGCGCAGCGTCTCGTTCATCCCAGTCTTGAGCAGCGGACGCAGATCATGCAGGCCGCTGATGGAGAGCGTGCCAGCGATGCGGTTGGAGACGGCGGGCTCGAGCCGGCTGTCGTCACACAGCATGCGCGTGACGAGATGGCCGCCCGCCGAATGGCCGGCGAGCCGGATCGGGCCAGCGACGAGCGAGGCCGCCTTGGCGATCGCGGCGGTGATTTCCGCCGTAATGTCGGCGATGCGCGCGGCCGGCGTCAGCGTGTAGCTCGGCAGCGCCATCGTCCAGCCGTGATGGCGCGCGCCTTCGGCGAGATCGGTCCACGTCGATTTGTCGAAGCGCATCCAGTAGCCGCCGTGGACGAACACGACGAGGCCCTTGCTGTCGCCGTCGGGCAGGATGAGGTCGAAGCGCTGGCGCTCGCCGGCGCCATAGGCGATGTCGGCGCGAAAATCTTTCAGCCCGGCGCGGTAAGCCGCCGCCCGCTCCGCCCACAGCGCCGGCATCTTGTCCGAGCCCGGGATATGGGCGGAATTGGCATAAGCGTCATCCCAATCGCGCATCATTACTTCCTCGACGGACTCAAGGCTTTGTGAACCTGGCGCCCACTCTGCCACCGGCGCGGGCGGCATCCTAGTCTTTAGTTTAAGCTTAAAGGATTTGGGGCGCCGATGGATTGGGCAGCCCGTCGTTGCGAGCGCAGCGAAGCAACCTAGCCTGCCCCCGCGGAGTCTGGATTGCATCGTCGCAAGGGCTCCTCGCAATGACGGTGGAAGAGAGAGCTATCCCTTCTCCACCCCGCACCAATCCGCGATGAACAGCGCCATTGCCTTGGTGGTCTTCTTCAGCGAGTCCAGATCGACATATTCATTGAAGCCGTGCATCTCGCCGCCGCTCGCGCCGAAGCAGAGGCTCGGGATACCGTGATTAAGGCCGTAGAAGCGGGTGTCGGTGAGCGCGGTGAAGACGAGGTCTTCGACTTCGCCGCCATAGACGGTGTTGAAGGCCTTGCCGAACGCCGCCTCGGGCGCGGCGGCGTCGGTCAGCTCATAGCCTTCCGACAAAAAGCCCGACCATTCGATCTCCGGCGGATTGTTGGCGAGGAAGCGGTGGTTGCGCGCGGCGGCAGCAACGCAGGCCATGATCTCCTTCTGGTGATCGGCGATCGACCAGCCCGGCAACACGGCAATCCGGCAATCGACGTCGCACCAGGCCGGCACGCTGGAGGCCCAGTCGCCGCCCTTGATGATGCCGGGGTTGAAGTTGATGGGATGGTTCAGCGTCTTGAAGTGGCGGTCGGCTTTCGCGCGCTCGTTCCACTCGATCTCGAGCTTTTGCAGCGCCTGGATCAAATGATAGGCCGCCATGATTGCGTTCGCGCCGGAGCCGGCGAAGGCGACATGGGTCGGATGGCCCTTTACGCTCAGGCGGAACCAGATCACGCCGACCTGCGAGCGCACCATCTTGCCGCCGGTCGGCTCAGGGATAAAGCAGGCATCCGCGCGATAGCCGCGTTGAAGCGTCGAGAGCGCGCCGACGCCGGTGCTCTCCTCCTCGATCACGGACTGGAAGTGGATTCGCGCCGTCGGCTTGAAGCCCGCCGCCTTGATCGCATCGAGCGCATAGAGCGCGCCGATGGTGCCCGACTTCATGTCGCAGGCGCCGCGGCCGAACATCTTGCCGTCCTTGATGACGGGCGAGAACGGCGGGGTGTCCCACAGTTCCAGCGGCCCCGCGGGCACGACGTCGCAGTGGCCCTGGAGGATCAGCGATTTGCCCCGGCTGGTTTGCGGACGATAGGTCCCGACCACCGAGCGCGCCTTCGAAAAATCGTGTTCGATGGGCCCGAAGCCGCGCAGATCCTTGAGGTCGTCGACATTGATGTGCCAGTCGTCGACCTCGTAGCCGCGCGCGCGCAGGAGGTCGCCGATCATGTCCTGGCACGGTCCCTCCGCACCGCGGGTCGAGGGGATCGCGACGAAATCGCTCGTAGTCGCAAGCTGGGCTTCGAAGCCGGCGTCGACGGCGTCAACGATCCTCTGCTGCGTTTCGGCATTCATCAGGCAACTCCAATCGGGCATTCAGATCATCGATGGAGCGCAAGCTAGCCGATTTCAGCCGTTCGGGTACTCTGCAAAATAGGCATCCCGCAATGCATCTTCGAGCAACCGGCCCTCGGAATAGCCATTCAGTGTCGCCGGCCGGCTCACGCCGTCGAGCAACCGCGGGCACGGTTCCGGCGCGCCGAGCACGGTGCGCACCGGGATGCGCTCGGCATAGATTGGCAACTCATAGTCCTCGTCATCGTCGGCGACGCCCTTGGCGCGGACTTTCGCGGAGGCTTCCTCGATCTCCATCGCGATAAAGGAGGTCGCCTTGATCTCCTGCGTGTTGCTCGCCCGCAGGCTCGCGGTGCGATCGGGGAAGAAGCGGTCGACCATCGCGATCACCGCGCGCTCTTTCTCCTCGGGGTCGGTGACGAGATAGGCGGTGCCGAACGCCATCACGGCGCGGTAGTCGGCCGAGTGATTGAAGCCGCAGCGCGCCAGCACCAGGCTGTCGAGATGGGCGACCGTCAGGCACACCCGCTCCCCTTTGGTCTGGTTGCGCAGCATGCGGCTGGCGCTCGAGCCGTGCCAGTACAGCTTCGTGCCCTCGCGCCAGAAGAAGGTCGGCGTGCAATAGGGTTGGCCGTCGATCGCGTAGGAGACGTGGCAGAGCATCGAGGAATCCAGGATGCGATGAACGGTGTCGTGATCGTAGAAGCCGCGGTCGTGACGGCGCTTCACCTGGTTGCGCGCGGACGTCGGATAGGAATTCTGGCTCTCGGTCTGGCTCACGGCCGCTCCTGTCGGATTGGAACAATTCCAAGGCAGTTGTAGCCGCGGATTTGGTCTGCGATAGTGCCAATTCCATGCGAAAAATTCCGACCAATTCTGTTCCCTCGCCGGCCAAGGCCGAGCTGCCGCTCGATCTCGCCGGCCCGCACATCACGCCCGGCGCCTCGTCGGCGCACCGGCTGTACCAGGCGCTGTGCGAGATGATCGTCGGCGGTCTGGTGAAACCCGGCGAGCCGCTGCCGCCGTCGCGCACGCTGGCCAAACAGACCGGCTTTCGGCGCAATGCCGTCGTCACCGCCTATGAGCGGCTGATCGCCGACGGCTTTGCCGACGCCACCGTCGGCTCCGGCACGTTCGTCGCCGCGCGCATCCCCGCGCGCGCGGCCGAGCCGAAGCGGCCGAAGATCATCGTCGAAACGCCCGGGCAAGGCGCGTTTTCGCTGGGCTGCACCCATATCGACGAGCGCGCCGTGCAGCGTTTCCGTGCCTTTGTCGGCCGTCGCATGCGCGCCTTCGGCGCGGAACATCTGCACTATGGCGACCCCCGCGGCAGCCGCGAGCTGCGCGCGGCGATCGCCGATCACTTGCTATCGGCGCGGGGCCTGCGCTGCGATCCCGATCAGATCATGCTGACATCAGGCACGCTGCACGCGCTGCGCATCGTGCTGAGCGCGATCCTCAAGCCCAACGACCAGGTCTGGTGCGAGGACCCAGGTTACCCCGCCGCGCGCAGGACCATCGCGCATTGCGGCTATCGCGCCGTGCCCGTTCCCGTCGACGCTCACGGCATGCGGGTCGCCAGGGGCCGGGCCGCGGCGCCGTCCGCGCGCGCGGCCTATGTGACGCCGTCGCACCAGTTTCCACTGGGCGTTCAGATGTCGATGCCGCGGCGGCTCGAGCTGCTGGACTGGGCCAAGCAGGCTGGCGCCTTCGTGCTGGAAGACGATTACGACAGTGAGTTCCGCTATGACGGCGCGCCGCTGATGTCGCTCGCAGGCATCGATCATCTCCAGCGCGTGATCTACCTGGGCACGTTCGCCAAGACGTTGTTTCCGGGGCTGCGCATCGGCTATTGCGCCCTGCCCGAGCGCTTGATTGCGGACGTCTCCGCCGCGCGGGCCGCACTCGACCGCTTTCCCGGCACGCTGATGGAGGGCGCGGTGGCCGACATGCTCAATTCCGGTGCGTTCGCCGCGAACCTGAAGCGCGTGCGAAAGCTCTATCGAGAGGCGCGCGACGTGCTGGCCGCGACCCTGGAAGCCGCATCCGACGGCGTGCTGTCGGTGCCGGTTCCATCACAGGGTCTGCATCTTGTCGCCCGGTTCGATCCCTCGGTCGATCTAGAGGTGGCGGCAGAAGCCAAGCAGGCCGCCGGCGCCGAAGGCTGGCTGTTGGCCGACACCTATTCACGCTCACGTCCTCTGCCCGGTTTCGTGCTGGGATTTTCCGGCCACGCGGTTCCGAAGCTCGTGGCATCCGCCGAGCGGCTCGCGCGGGAATCGCGCGCGGCCTTGCGTGCGAGGAGCAAGCCGGCCCGACGGGCATGACGAACGTTCGCTATGAGAATCGGCTGCCGCTCCCTACATTGCGGCATCGATGCCGGGACCTCACACCATGCTGCTGCGCCGTGCGACTTGCCTCTCGCTCCTGCTCTCCATCGCTCTCGCCGCGACGGCGCGCGCAGGCACGGTCGGACGCGAGCAGGACATCGTCGATCTCAAGCTCGGCCAGCGCGTGCAAGTGGATGACGGAACCTGCCCCGCCGGACAGGTCAAGGAAGTGCGCGGCGCCAAGATGACCGACAAGGGCGTGGCGCGGACCAGCACCTGCGTGCCGCGGTTTGGTCCGAAATCAAAGCGATGAGCGCTACTTCGCCGGATCGAACATGCACTGCAAGGTCGGCTTGGCGATCTTGGTGAAGGTCGGGCCGATCTCGCCTTGCTTTGACGTCGGCACCCAATCCGTCTCGATCGTCGGCACGCCGGTCTCGCTGATGCCGCGGAGCAGGGCCTCGCGCAAATCCCGATCCTCGACGACTGCGGCGGCATGGTCATGCAGGCAGCCGCAGACTTCCTCCGGATGCTCCCAGCGCCCGAGCATGCGCGGCGCACATTGCCTCACGAACTCAGTACGGGGATCAGGTAATCTGGAGGGTGAGCGCACCTGCGCCTGAGCGGCACTGATCGTCAGAAGGGATATGAACGCCGCAGCGCAGAAACGAACAAGCATGATGGCCTTTATCGGCTGATTTTTCTTGTTGGCGATCAGAAGCGCGCGGCGACCACGATCGGCTGCGGCGCCGGGAACATGATCGGCGAGCCGCTGTACTGGAAAGTGCCGATACCCGGGAGATTGCCGTCCGGCGAGCCTGCGAACGAGGAGCCGGCGAGCACGACACCGAAAGCAAGGATGAAGCTGAGCGTGCGCATGGACTTGTCTCCGAATTCGGTCGCCGGCGTGCGCCGTCGTCGTTGTCAGGTTGATAACCATGGGCGGTTTCGCGCGTGATGCGCCAAAGACGGAAAATGGTTTCATCTCCGTGAGAATTGTTTCGTCCCGTTCGGGGTGACGACACATTCGACGGAAAATCTCAATCTTTTCAGATGGGTCGCGCGGCTGCCCAATGTCGCTTGGCAGGTCCCGTTCGAGGTCGGCCGCGCGCCGGGCGCTGCACCGTCATAATCCCGCCTCACACGCTTCACATGCGTTTTACGTTTTTCTGCTGAAGAGAAGCCGAACGAAGGCTAGGCCCTGTCGAACCGGGGGCGCTTCGGCTGCGACCCAAGCTATCGAGACCGAGACGCCGGGATCACCGGGTGCGTTCATGTGAGGAATGGCCATCATGATGGCGCAAGATCGCGCAACGGCGCGCGATGCGGACCAACGAACGGACCGCGGGGATCAACGATCTGTTCGCAGCAGCGCCGCGTCGCCTGGCGAAATGGCGCTGCAATCGAGCCGCGGCTTTGAGGCCGTGCCGCAGACCTTCGTGCGGCTGACCGGCTCGCATCTTGCAAAACCGCGCGCCAGCCGCGCTGACATCACTGAGTGAACGCAAACGCGTCACTGAGTGAAGAACTCGCCGCACTTCTGGACGTTTGCGTCCGCCGGTCCCCACGGCATGACCGGCACGGTCGAGGTCGAGTTCTTCGGCGAACCCTCGATCAGCCTGTCCGAATAGACCATGTAGACCAGCACGTTGCGCTTGGCGTCACAGCCGCGCACGATCTGCATCTTCTTGAAGAACAGCGAGCGGCGCTGGCGGAACATGTCGTCGCCCTGCTCCATCTTGTTCTTGAACTTGATCGGGCCGACCTGACGGCAGGCCAGCGAGATGTCCGAGACCTCCTCGGCAAGGCCCAGCCAGCCCTTGAAGCCACCCTTCTCCGGCACCGTGAAATGACAGGCCACGCCCTCGACCTCAGGGTCGTCGAGGCCGTAGGTCGCAAGCTTGTCGTTCGGGCTCACCCATTTGAACACGGTCGAGCGGCGGAAGATCAGATCCGGCTCGTCCGCGGCGGAAGCGGACGCCGCCGGCACGGTCAGCGCCAGGAGGAATAAAGCAAGGCCTTTCAAGCGGATGCGGGAAAGACCGGGGAAACGAGATGACATGAAGTTCTCCGGTAGGAAGTCCCAGCAATGTAGGCATGACGCGACCGATCAGGAAGACGACCGGCAAGCGGCCGCCGTTTACCGCTCCGTGAGGCTTTTTTGCTACGGTTTAGACAAAAGTAGCTGATGGCAGAACTGCCGTGCTGGTGAACGCGTATCCCCTCTGAGAGACTAACATCTGATTTGGATTATGGATTCGAGGATGAATAGCGTGAACGGGTCTGGTTTTTCTGCCAAGCCGGCGCGACTTTGGCAGGTCGCCATTTTGGCGGCGGCGGGTGCGATCGGTACGGCGAGCCAGGCGGACGCAGCGTTTTATTACTGGACGGATTATTCCGACGGGTCCTACGGTCGCCATGAGCGGCATCCCGAGGAGCCGCGACAGAAGCCGCAGAAGCGCAGCGCTACAGGCAAGAAAGAGGTCGTCGCCGAAAGGGAAGCCGGCACGAAGCCGCAAGGGCCGCTCGTCATCGTCGTCTCGATCGACCGGCAGAAGGTCACGGTCTACGACACCAACGGCGTGTTTGCGGAATCTCCGGTGTCGACCGGCATGAAGGGCCATTCGACGCCGATGGGCGTGTTCAGCGTCATCCAGAAGCACAAATTCCACCACTCCAACATCTATAGCGGCGCGCCGATGCCGTACATGCAGCGCATCACCTGGTCCGGCGTTGCGATGCACGCCGGCGTGCTGCCGGGCTATCCGGCCTCGCACGGCTGCATCCGCATGCCGACGGCGTTCGCGGTGAAGATGTGGAACTGGACCAGGATGGGCGCGCGCGTGATCGTTTCGCCCGGCCAGATGTCGCCGCAGAACTTCTCACATCCGCTGCTCGCCTCCGTGCGCGTGCCGCCGCAACCCGCGGCCAGCCTGGAGCCGCAGACCAATGCCGACGACAAGGCCGACAAGGGCGCGGCCAATACCAGGGCCGCCGAAGCAAAGCCGGTTGAAACGAAGACCGCCAGCGCTGACGGTGCGCTCAAGCTGCGCTCGTCGGTCGGCCACACCATGATGTCGGACGTGACCACCGGCAATGCGCCGGCCCGCGAGGAAGCCGCGGTATCAGCCGACCAGACCGAGACCACGGCAAAGCCCGAGACCAAGACCGCTGAGGCAGCTGACGCGGCCAAGTCCCAGGCCGGAGACGCCGCGCAGCCCGAGGCCGCGGAGACGTCCAAAGAAACGCCTAAGGCCGAAACGGCAGATGCGCCGAAGTCTCAAACCGCCACGTCTGAAACTGTCACGTCTGAGCCCGCAAAAGCAGACCCGGTGCCCGCGGCAAAGCCTGAAGCACCCAAGCGCGCCGGCCAGATCGCGGTCTTCGTCAGCCGCAAGGATTCCAAGCTCTACGTGCGGCAGAACTTTGCGCCGCTGTTCGAGGTGCCCATCACGATTGCCGCGAGCGATCGGCCGCTCGGCACGCATGTCTTCACCGCCGAGGTCGACAAGGCCGATTCCAATGCGCTGCATTGGTCGGTGGTGTCCTTGCCAGTGTCGGTCCGCTCTGCCGCGCGCGAAGATGACGGCCGCATGACAGGCCGCCAGCGTGGCGCGGCCGTGATTCCCGTCGCCGCAAAGCCTGTGGTCACGCCGAACAGCCCGGCCGAGGCCCTCGACCGCGTCTCGATCCCGGCCGACACGATCACGAAGATCAACGAAATGCTGACATCAGGTGGCTCGATCATCATCTCCGATCAGGGCATCAACCAGGGCGAGACCGGCGAAGGCACCGATTTCATCGTCCGCTTGTACTAGTGCGCTTCACCGCGGCAGATAACGCGGTTTTGACGAGGCCGCCCGCGCCGGCGGGGTAACATGCGGCCCGGATCATTTCGGGGGACGCCGTCATGATGAACCGCAGGACCATGCTCATCGCAGCCGTTGCAGGCACGCTGGCGCCGGCAACGCGTACACTGGCCGATGGCGGCATGAGCCGAATCTCCGCCTACGCCTTCTCCTTCCCGGCATTATCAGGCGACGACATCCGCCTTGCGGCCTTCACCGGCAGGCCGCTGCTGGTGGTCAACACCGCTTCGCTCTGCGGTTACACGCCACAATATGCCGGCCTGCAAGAAATCTGGAGCGAGTTTCGCGAACGCGGGCTCACCGTCATCGGCGTGCCTTCCAACGATTTTGGCGGACAGGAGCCCGGCGGTACCAGCGAGATCTCGGAGACCGCCCACCACCAATACGGCGTTACCTTCCCGATTGCGGCCAAAGCCGTTGTGGTCGGTGCGAAGGCGCATCCGTTCTACAAATGGGCGGCAGAGGCGCGGCCGAAGGAGGTTCCGCGCTGGAACTTCCACAAATACCTGATCGGCCGAGACGGTTATATCGCCGATGTCTTTGCATCCACGGTCGAGCCGGCCGACACGCGGATCAAGACGGCGATTGCCAAGACGCTGGCCGACACTTGACGTCACACGCCCCAATCCGGTTGGGCACAATTGTGGCGGGGCGCCAAACAGCCGTTGCAATGGCGAGTGCCCACCATCTAGGCTAGGATCACCCAAGGGCAGGATGGTTTTGCCGGACGCGAAAAGCCACGGTGAAACAACGGGATCAATCTCGAGGACAACACCATGCGTGTGGCGGCAGGACTGATTTTAGCAAGCGCAATGTCTCTGGCGATGGCGGGCGCGGCATGGTCGCAGACCCCCGCCGCAAAGCCCGCAGCCGCCACGCAGGCTGCACCCGCGGCGACGCCGGCAGCTGCAGCGCCCGCCGCAGCTCCAGCAGCGGCTCCCGCGGCAGCAGCAACCGCTCAGCCCGCCTTCGTCAATCCACCCCCGCCGAAGCAAGCGCCGCAACCGGCGCGCGCCGCCTGCAACACGCCGGGCGCACTCGGCGTCGCCCGCACGGTCGAGATCGACACCACGGGTGGTCCCGGCTTCGGCTTCGAGCATTTCAAGGAGCTCGACTTCCTGCGCGAGCACGAGGTGGTGCTGACCTTCGACGACGGCCCCTGGCCGAAGAACACACCCGCCGTGCTGAAGGCACTCGCCGACGAATGCACCACCGGCATCTTCTTCTCGATCGGCAAGCACGCGACCTATGAGCCGGAGATCCTGAAGCAGGTCTACGCGGCGGGCCACACCGTGGGCACCCACACCTGGTCGCATGCCAACCTCAACAACAAGAAGCTCACGGAAGCGCAGCGCAAAGAAGAGATCGAGAAGGGCCTTTCCGCGGTGAAATGGGCGCTCGGCGGCATCTCGCCCTCGCCGTTCTTCCGCTTCCCGGCGCTCCAGCATCCGCCGGAGATGGTCACCTATCTCGGCAACCGCAACACCGCGATCTTCTCCTGCGACATCGACTCCTTCGACTTCAAGGCCTCGAAGCCCGAGAAGGTGATCGAGACCGTGATGAAGAAGCTCGACAACAGGGGCAAGGGCATCATTCTGATGCACGACTTCCAGAAGCACACCGCGGAGGCCCTGCCCGAGCTGCTCAAGCGCCTGAAGGCCGGCGGTTACAAGGTGGTGGCGATGCGCGCCAAGTTCCCGGCCTCGACGCTGCCGGAATACGACCAGGAGCTGCTCAAGGACGTCAAGCTACCAACGGTGAGCACCCGGCCCGTCAGCAGCGTCGTGACGACGGTGTCTGAATAGCCGCGCCATTGTCCTTTTGCATCGAAGGCTACGTCATCATCTCCGCGGACGGCATGCTCGCGGACGCGGCGCATGTCATGCCCGACAGCCTGAAGTTCGAAGGCGACAAGCTGTTCTTCGAGCAGGCGCTCGATCGCGCCGCGCTGATCGTGCACGGCCGGCACTCGCATGAGCAGCAGCCGAATTCACCCAAGCGCAAGCGGTTGATCCTGACCCGCAAAATCAAGGCGCTGACCGTCGATCCCGAGATGCCGAACGCGACATTATGGAATCCGGATCACGCGAGCCTCGAGGACGCCTGCGCCTTCGCCGATGTCGCCTCCGGCACCGTCGCAATCATCGGCGGTCCCGTCGTGTTCGACATGTTCATGGACCGCTACGACACGTTCTGGCTGTCGCAAGCCCCGCATCTGCGGCTGCCCGGCGGCGAAGGCTGTTTTGTGGATGTACCGGAGCGGACGCCGCACGAGGTGCTGGCCTCACACGGGATGAAGCCGGGCGCGCCGTATCTTCTCGACGCCGCGCATGGGGTGACGGTGACGCCGTGGCGCAGGACGTAGGGTGGTTTAGCCCTACACGTCCCCGTAGGCCGCCTCGGCCGGACGCGTGGCGCGGCCGTAGCCCATGATCATGAACAGCGCGCCGATGATCGACAGGTTCTTGAGCGCGTCGACCAGCATCTTGGCGTTGTCGGGCGCCGCCTGGTTCCAGAAGTCGTAGAACAGGAAGGTCGCGACCGCGACGTAGATGATCATCAGCATCGCGAAGAAGCGCGCGCCGAAGTTCAGCGCGATCATCACCCCCGCGATGATCTCGAGCCCGCCGCCCGCGATCGCCAGCAGTTGCGGCGTGGTCATGGCCGTCGCCGTCTCGATCTGCTTGGCGTAAGGCGCGATCATGTCGGGCACCACGACCTTGGCAGCGATGAGATCAACTGTCGCCTGCATGGCAAACAGTCTTGCCGCGCCCGTGTAGATGAACAGCACGGCGAACAGGATTCGCCCGAAAGTCACGAACGCTGGCATGGTCGGCCTCTTGGCAAAGCGCTAAAGCACGGAACGCATGAGGGGATTATGAAGAGTCCGCTTGCGGTTTACAAACGGGGAATGAGAAACCGCGAGTAATTCAAAACCAGCGGAACGCACGGTGCGCTGGCGCTCCCTAGCGGAATCGAACCGAGGGTGAAGAGTTCGTCCCCCCACCCTCGCAACGTCATAGCCGGGCTTGGGCCACGGCTGTCCCGGCATGACGAGTTCGCGGAACGTCGATCCTTACGTAAACAACGTCGGCTGCTGCCGGGCCGCGCGCTCCTGCGCTTCGACCACCGCCACCGCGGTCATGTTGAGGATTCCGCGTGCCGTCACCGACGGGGTGAGGATGTGGGCCGGGCGCGCCGGGCCGATCAGGATCGGGCCGACGGGGAGCGCGTCCGCGAGCGACTTGATCATCTGATAGGCGACGTTGGCGGTGTCAAGGCTCGGCATGATCATGATGTTGGCCTCGCCCTCGAGCTTGGAGTGCGGCAGCACCATTTTCCGCGCAGCAGCTGAAAGTGCAGTATCGCCCTGCATCTCGCCGTCGGCCTCGAGCTCCGGATGCTTCTCCTTCAGGAGCTGGGTTGCCCGCCGCATCTTGCGTGACGATTCCGTGTCATAGCTGCCGAAATCCGAATGCGAGACGAAGGCGATCTTCGGCTTGATGTTGAAGCGCTGGACGTGGACCGCCGCGAGCGAGGCGATCTCGGCAAGCTCTTCGGCGCTCGGATTGGGCCGCACCTGGGTATCGGCGATGAAGAAGGCGCCCTTGCTCGTGATCAGCAGCGCCAGCGCCGCATAGTCGCTGATCCCCGGCGTGAATCCGACGATCTCGCGGACATGGCGCAGATGGCTCATGTAGCGGCCTTCGACGCCGCAGAGCATGGCGTCCGCCTCTCCGCGCACCACCGCGAGCGCCGCGATGACAGTGTTGTTGGTGCGCACC
Organism: Bradyrhizobium nivariense; assembly: GCF_029846695.2. NCBI lineage: Bacteria > Pseudomonadati > Pseudomonadota > Alphaproteobacteria > Hyphomicrobiales > Nitrobacteraceae > Bradyrhizobium > Bradyrhizobium nivariense. Next base: position 26,428 of record NZ_JARWCR020000032.1, read on the forward strand.
ACCGTGCGCGCCGCATCCGGCGTTACGCCACGGCGGCCGGCGACCTCGACATAGGACTGCACATAGGAGCGGTAGCGCGGATCGTCCTCGGGATTGACGAGGTCAAAATCCTTGCCGGCCTTGATCGACAGGCCGAAGCGCTTGATGCGCGCCTCGACCACCGACGGGCGTCCGACCAGGATTGGCGTCGCCAGCTTCTCTTCCAGCACCACCTGGGTCGCGCGCAGCACGCGCTCGTCCTCGCCTTCGGCGTAGATCACGCGCACCGGCTGGGTCTTGGCCTTGGCGAACATCGGCTTCATGACGAGGCCGGAGCGGAAGGCGAAGCGCTCGAGCAGCGCGGTGTACTCGTCGAAATTGGTGATGGGCCGGGTCGCAACGCCCGATTCCATCGCGGCCTTCGCCACCGCCGGCGCGATGCGCAGGATCAACCGTGGATCAAAGGGACTCGGGATCAGCGAGCCCGGGCCGAAACCTTGCGTCTCGCCGGTGTCAAAGCCTTGCGCGACCGCATCGGACGGTGCCTCGCGCGCGAGCTGTGCGATGGCCTCCACGGCTGCGTGCTTCATCTCTTCGTTGATCGCGGTGGCGCCGACATCGAGCGCGCCGCGGAAGATGAAGGGAAAGCACAGGACGTTGTTGACCTGGTTCGGATAGTCGGAGCGCCCGGTGCAGATCATGGCGTCGGGGCGCGCTTTGCGTGCCTCCTCCGGCATGATCTCCGGCGTCGGATTCGCGAGCGCCATGATCAGCGGCTTGTCGCCCATCGCCTTGGCCATCTCGGGCTTGAGCACGCCCGGTGCAGAGAGGCCGACGAAGATGTCGGCGCCGCCGATGACGTCAGCCAGCGTGCGCTTGTCGGTCTTCTGCGCATAGACCGCCTTCCAGCGGTCCATCGTGGTGTTGCGACCTTCGTGAACGAGGCCGTCGATGTCGCAGACCCAGATGTTCTTGCGCTGCGCGCCCATCGACACCAGCAGGTTCAGTGTCGCGATCGCTGCGGCCCCTGCCCCCGATGCCACGATCTTGACGTCCGACAGTTTCTTGCCGTTCAGCCGCAGCCCATTGGTGATGGCGGCTGCAACGATGATCGCGGTGCCGTGCTGGTCGTCGTGGAAGACCGGGATCTTCATGCGCTCCTTGAGCTGCGCCTCGATCTCGAAGCATTCCGGTCCGCGGATGTCCTCGAGATTGATGCCGCCGAAGGTCGGCTCGAGCGCCGCCACGGTCTCGACCACGCGATCGATGGTGTCGGCGGCGATCTCGATGTCGAACACGTCGATGCCGGCGAATTTCTTGAACAGGACCGCCTTGCCCTCCATCACCGGCTTCGAAGCCAGCGGGCCGATATTGCCGAGGCCGAGCACGGCGGTGCCGTTCGAGACCACGGCGACCAGATTGGAGCGGATCGTCAGCGTCGCCGCTTCCGCCGGGTTCTTGGCGATCTCCATGCAGGCGGCGGCGACGCCCGGAGAATAGGCAAGCGCGAGGTCGCGCTGGTTGGCAAGCGGCTTGCTTGCCTGGATCTCGAGCTTTCCGGGGCGCGGCAGACGGTGATAGGCCAGCGCCGCCTGGTGGAGATCATCGGAATAAGACGACATGCGGTGTCTCGCCTCGCGTTACCGGCCTCAAAATGCATCATCCGGAGCGGCCGCCCGAAGCGGGCGGTATTTCCGGGTCGTGGAAACGGGATGAAGCACGGCCGGCGGCCCGGTGGCAACATCCGATTGCTGCTCCATCAACAGGGCGGGTAGTCAAATGTCTGATAGCGCTAGCTTTCCCTGGACCACACGGCGCTTTGCGAATATGGCAGGTTGCGCAGTGCAAAACGAGCAACTGGAGCTGGGAATGAAGCGTATCCTGATCGGCCTGATCGTGGCAGCCGTGCTCGCGGCGGGCGGATGGTTCGGCGTCAACCTCTACGCCCAGCGCCGCGCCATCGCCGAGGTGGAGGCCACGTTCGACCAGGTTCGCGCCGGTGGCGGCAAGGCAAGCCATGGCAAGATCGAGTTCGATCTGCCGACGCGCACCCTCACGATCAAAGACATCGCCGTTGAGCCGGGCCAGCCGTCGCAACTGCCGGCCAGGATTGCCGGCGTCAAGGCGATCGGCGTGCGCCAGATCGACGACGTGACCTTCTCGGCCGATGCCATCGAGGTCTCGGGGATCGAATTCGCAATCGACAGTTCGGTCGGCTCCTCGCAAGTCAAGACCGCCTACAATATCCCGCAGGCCACCATAAGGGACTACGCCGGGGCGATTCGTGCCCAGCGCCTGCCGGCCTCGAACGCCATCACCGAGCTGTATCGATTTGGCATCGAACAGTTCAGCGGCGTCACGGCGTCGTCGATCGAGGTACCGACGATCACCGTCACCGTCGACGGCAAGCCCGGTACGGCCAATCCAGGCGGCGGCGATTTCGCCTATTCCGGCCTGGTGATGAAAAACCTGAGACGCGGCAAGGTCGAGGCGACCAAAGCGGATCTGTTCACCTCCACGTTCAAGCTGCCCCAGCCGGGCAAGTCCGACAAGCTCACGGTAGAAATGTCGAATTTCGTCATGAACGATTTCGATGCAGGCGGCATGCTCGCCACGCTCGATCCCGAGAAGGCGAATGACGCCAGCTATCATCAGATCTACCGACAGATTTCGTCAGGGCCTTACATCGTCACCCTCGATGGCATGCGCCTCCAGATCGACGGCTTCGCCATCGATGATGTCGGCATGCAGCCGTCAAAGTTCCGGATGGGCGAGATGCTTGCCGCGCTACCGCAGGACCCGTCGGTCGTTCAAGCGCCGGCACAGGCACGAGAGATGATGGAGAAGCTGGCCGGCTACTATGAAGGCCTTCGGTTCGGCAGGATCGAGATCGGCAAGACGTCGATGACGACGCCGCAAGGGACGGCCAGGATCAATGCGATCAGATACCGCGAGGGCGAATTCGCGATCGAGGGCGTCGATACGCCGACCCCGCAGGGGCGGTTCAAGATGGAGCGCTTCGCGCTGAAGTCGTTCAGCGCGGCAAACCTGATGCGCTTGGGGGCGGGCCTCAGCAATCCCGGACAGACGCCCTCACCGGAGCAGATGCTGGGTCTGTTCCGGGTGCTCGAAGGCGCTGAGATCAAGGGCGTGGTCTCGCCTTTCAAGAACACGCGGCAGCTCGTCACCATTGATACGATTAGCCTGAACTGGGGCCAACTGGTCGGATCGTTCCCGAGCAAGGCCAATCTGGTCGTCAAGATGGTCACGCCCACCGATCCCTCCAGTCCGGCGCAGCGGCCGCTGATCATGGCGGGCGTCGACAAGCTCGCGATCGACCTCGATCTCGGTGCGGCCTGGACGGAGTCGTCGGGCGCGTTCGCGCTTGCGCCAGCCACGATCGATCTCGGCAATCTCGCGAGGGCGCAGGCCCGCCTCGCGTTCGCCAATGTGCCGCGCGGCATGTTCACGACCGATCTTGTGCAGGCCATGGATCAGGCGGCCCAGATCGAGACCGGCGCGATCGAGCTCTCCTTGCGCGACAGCGGCGTCGTCGATCTCGTCGTGGCGCAATTCTCGCGCATCCAGAACGTCAGCCGCGACGCCGCGCGCAGCGCCATCGTCGAGATGATCCGGGCGCACGGCGAGAAGATCGCGGCCTCCAACCTCGATGCCCGGGTGGCGGTGGATGCGCTCGCCGGCTTCGTCGAGACCTCAGGTCAGACGCTCTCGATCAAGCTGACACCGCTTGGCAAGCTGCCGGTGCTTCAGCTCATGGATGTCCTGAGCAACGAACCGATCGTCGCGCTGGCGCAGTTCCGGATCGAGGCGTCGACGGGGCTGTAAGGGATCGATCTCGTGTCCCGGACGCGCTGAGCGTGTGACGCTGCTGCGCAGAGCCGGGACCCAGAAGCTTGCTGCTCGCTGATATGTGGGCCCCGGCTCAGCAGCGCATCACCATAGCGCGTCGAAGACGCGCGTGAACGCGCTTATGGTGCTGCGCTGCGTCCGGGGCACGGACATCTTCCCGCGCGAGCCTCACTTCTGCGGCAGGTTCACCTTCACATGCAGCTCGCGAAGCTGCTTGGTGGTGGCGTCCGAGGGCGCGCCCATCAGCAGGTCCATGGCCTGCTGGTTCATCGGGAACAGCGAGATCTCGCGCAGATTGTTGGTGCCGCACAGGAGCATCACGATGCGGTCGACACCGGCCGCCATGCCGCCATGCGGCGGCGCGCCATACTGGAACGCGCGGTACATGCCGCCGAAGCGATCAACCACTTCCTGCTCGCCATAGCCGGCGATCTCGAACGCCTTCACCATTGCTTCCGGCACGTGGTTGCGGATACCGCCCGAGGCGATCTCGTAGCCATTGCAGGTGATGTCGTACTGGAACGCCTTGATGGTCAGCGGATCCTGGCCCTTCAACGCATCGAGACCGCCCTGCGGCATCGAGAACGGGTTGTGCGAGAAGTCGACCTTCTTGTCCTCGTCGTTGTACTCGTACATCGGGAAGTCGACGATCCAGGCGAGTTCGAACCGCTCCTTGTCGGTGAGGTTCAACTCCTCGCCGACCTTGTTGCGGGCAAGGCCTGAAAACTTCCAGAACTTGTCGGGATCGCCGGCGACGAAGAACGCGGCATCGCCCTCCTTCACGCCGATCTGTGCGCGGATCGCGGCGGTGCGCTCAGGCCCGATGTTGTTCGCGAGCGGACCTGCGCCTTCGCCGCCCTCGCGCCACATGATGTAGCCGAGGCCCGGCTGGCCTTCGCCCTGCGCCCATGAATTCATGCGGTCACAGAAGGCGCGCGAGCCGCCGCCCGGCGCCGGGATCGCCCACACCTGGTTCCCGGGGTCTTCGAGCATGCGCGCGAACACCTTGAAACCGGAGCCGCGGAAGTGTTCGGAGACGTCCTGCATCTCGATAGGGTTGCGCAGGTCCGGCTTGTCGCTGCCGTATTTGCGCAGCGCTTCGGCGAACGGAATCCGGCGCCAGCCTTTTGTCACCGGCTTGCCCTTGGCAAACTCCTCGAACACGCCGGTGATGACGGGCTCCATCGCCGCGAACACGTCCTCCTGCGTGACGAAGCTCATCTCGACGTCGAGCTGGTAGAACTCGCCCGGCAGACGGTCCGCGCGCGGGTCCTCGTCGCGGAAGCAGGGCGCGATCTGGAAGTAGCGATCGAAGCCCGACATCATCAAGAGCTGCTTGTACTGCTGCGGCGCCTGCGGCAGCGCGTAGAATTTTCCCGGATGGATGCGCGACGGCACCAGGAAGTCGCGCGCGCCCTCCGGCGAGGACGCGGTCAGGATCGGGGTGTTGAACTCGAAGAAGCCCTGCCCCTCCATGCGCCGACGCATCGACTTGATGATTTCGACGCGGGTCATGATGTTCTGGTGCAGCTTCTCGCGGCGCAAATCGAGGAAGCGGTACTTCAGGCGGATGTCCTCGGGATATTCCTGCTCGCCGAACACCGGCAGCGGCAGGTCGCCGGCCGGACCCAGCACCTCGATCTCGCTGACATAGATCTCGATCTTGCCGGTCGGCAAATCGTCATTGTCGGTGCCCTCGGGGCGGCGCCGGGCCTTGCCGTCCATCCGCACCACGAATTCCGAGCGCAGCTTTTCGGCCTGCGCGAACGCCGGCGAGTCCGGGTCGACCACGCACTGGGTCAGGCCGTAATGGTCGCGCAGGTCGATGAACAGCACGCCGCCATGGTCGCGAACGCGATGGACCCAGCCTGAAAGGCGGACCGCCTCGCCGATGTTGTTCTCGCGGAGCGCGCCGCATGTATGTGACCGGTAGCGATGCATGGTCGTCCCAAAATCAATGTCGGAGGATCGAATCGGACCGCCGAAAACGGCCGGTCCGAAGTTGCGGCAGGGTTTACCTCGGGAGGACCAAGGCGGCAACCAAGGGAACGGCCTGTTTTCGGCTGGAAGTACCCATTTTTGCCCAATCTTGGCTGAAGCCTTTGCCATCAGGCGTTCCACGCCTATCTTGACGCCATGACAGTCCATTTCCCGTTCCAGAACTCCTATTCGGCCCTGCCGGACAGCTTCTTCGCCCGGGTCGCACCGACCCCTGTCGCGGCCCCCCGGCTGATCAAGCTGAACCGGCCGCTGGCGGTCCAGCTCGGGCTCGATCCTGATGTGCTGGAGACCCCTGAGGGCGCCGAGATCCTGGCCGGAAAGACAGTTCCCGCCGGTGCCGATCCCATCGCCATGGCCTATGCCGGCCACCAGTTCGGGCAGTTCGTCCCGCAGCTCGGCGACGGCCGAGCGGTCCTGCTCGGCGAGGTCATCGACAAGGACGGCGTTCGCCGCGACATCCAGCTCAAGGGCTCGGGCCCCACCCCGTTCTCCCGCCGCGGCGACGGCCGCGCCGCGCTCGGGCCGGTGCTGCGCGAGTACATCGTCAGCGAAGCGATGTACGCGCTGGGCATCCCGACCACGCGCTCGCTCGCCGCCGTCGTTACCGGCGAGCACGTCATCCGAGAGACCGCGCTGCCCGGCGCGGTTCTGACGCGCGTCGCCTCGAGCCACATCCGCGTCGGCACCTTCCAGTTCTTCGCAGTCCGCCGCGACACCGACGCGATCCGCCGGCTCGCCGACCACGTCATTGCCCGCCACTATCCGGAGCTGCTCAGCGCGACGCGCCCCTATCACGCGCTGCTCGCCGGCGTCGTCGCGCGCCAGGCCGATCTCGTCGCGCGCTGGCTGCTGGTCGGCTTCATCCACGGCGTGATGAACACCGACAACTCTTCGATCTCGGGCGAGACCATCGACTACGGTCCCTGCGCCTTCATGGACGCCTACAATCCCGCGCAGGTGTTTTCCTCGATCGACGAGATGGGCCGCTACGCCTATGCCAACCAGCCGCGCATCGCGCTGTGGAATCTGACCCGGCTCGCCGAATGCCTGTTGCCGCTGTTCTCCGAGGACCAGGAGAAGGCGGTCGAGCAGGCGCAAGAGATTCTCGGCGCATTCCCCGAGACATTCAGCACCGCCTATCAGGCCGGTCTGCGCCGGAAGGTCGGCCTGTTCACCGAGCGCGACGGCGACGAGGCGCTGATCCAGGACCTGCTGGATGCCATGGCGAAGAACCAGGCCGACTTCACCCTCACCTTCCGCAAGCTGGGCAATGCAGCGGGCGATGAGGCCACTGACGACGTTCGCGCGCAGTTCATGGATCCTGCGGCCTTCGACGAATGGGCCAAGCGCTGGCGCGAGCGCACCGGCCTGGAGTCGCAGTCTGCAGCCGAGCGGCAGGCCGCCATGCACGCGGTCAATTCGATGTTCGTCCCGCGCAACCACCGTGTCGAGGCTGTCATCCAGGCCGCCGTGAACGATGACGACTACGCACCATTCGAGGAATTGGTGAAGGTGCTGGCCAAGCCGTTTGAGGACCAGCCCGAGTACGCGGCGTACGCCGATCCGCCGCTGCCGGACCAACGGGTGTTGCAGACGTTCTGCGGAACGTGAACCACGCCCGGTGCGTAGGGTGGATTAGCCGAAGGCGTAATCCACCACTTCTCTCAACAAGCGGAAAGTAAAGAGGTGGATTACGCTTCGTTAATCCAACCCTACAGACTGACGCTGCCGCGACCATCAAGCCCGCTCACCGAACTCGCCCGCCATCTTGAGATCGCCACCCCAATCTTCGGGGAACAATCCCGCGCGGACATCGCGATGAAACGACGAGTACGGCCAGTCGCACACCTTAGAGACGTGCCCGTGCTTGACGGGATTGTAGTAGCAGTACTCGACGTGACGTGCGTAATCGGTCTCGTCGCGGATGAGATGCTCCCAGAAGCGGCGCTGCCAGATTCCGCGCTCGTTCCGTGCGGCGCGGATGGCACTTAGACGCTCGTTCGCTGGTAGCGCTTTGGCGAAACGCGTTTTGATTAATCGCCAGCGCACCGAAAAATTCGCATCGTCTGGTGGCAGCTTCCAGATTGCGTGGAGATGATCCGGTAGAACGACGAAAGCATCGATCTCGAAGGGATGACTCTCGCGGGTTGCGGCGACCGCGTCCCGCAAGATTTCGATCTGGTTGGTCAAAAGAGCTTTCCGCCGATCGAGCAGGTTTACGGTGAAGAACCAGCATCCTCCGGGAATGAGTGCGCGGCGGTAGTTGGACATGGATCATGAATAGCACAACTTGAAGTTGGATCACAGTGGTGGATTACGCCTTCGGCTAATCCACCCTACGCAACCGGCTACGCCGCGCTGTCTGTGGACGCTGGAACCGCTGTCATCAAACTGAAACACTCCCACTCTAACGGCCTGGCAGGGTCGTCCTGCCGGAGGCGCCCGCCCTCCAACGGTCCTGACAAGCGCCATGCCCTTCAAGTTCATCCACATCACCGACACGCATCTCGCGAATCCCGGGCTGAAGCTCTATGGCCTCGATCCGCGCGCCCGGCTGGATGCGGCGATTGCCGATATCAACGAGCACCAGCCCGATGCCGCGTTTGCGGTCGTGACCGGCGATCTCACCCATTGGGGCGAGGCTGAATCCTACGCCAATTTCGCCGAGGCGATGGCCGCGCTGAAGATCCCTTACATCGCCATGGTCGGCAATCACGACAAGCGCGTGGCCTGCCTCGACGGCCTGAAGGCCGCGCCGCGCGATCCCAACGGCTTCGTGCAGGGCACGCGCACCACCGAGCACGGCCTGTTCGTGTTCCTCGACACGCTGGACGAGACCAGCCATGCCGGCGAGATGTGCGCAAAACGCCTTGGCTGGCTTGCCAACACGCTCGCCGCGGCGCCGGCCGACATGCCGTTCGTCGTGTTCATGCATCATCCGCCGTTCCCGGTCGGCGTCCACGCGATGGACGAGATCGCACTGAAGCAGAGCGCGGAATTCGCCGAGGTGATCGCGCCCTATCGTGCGCGCATCCGCCATCTCTTCTTCGGCCATGTGCACCGCCCGATCTTCGGCAGCTACGGCAAGATCCCCTTCTCGACGCTCCGCGGCACCAACCACCAGGTCTGGTTCGAGCTTGACGCCACCATCACCGAGCATCTGGCCAGCCACGAGCCGCCCGCCTATGGCGTGGTGCTGATCGACGGGGAGAATTTGGTCGTGCACAGCCACGACTTCCTCGACACCAGTCTGCGTTTTCCCTTTGCGGCGCCTGAGGGAATGAACGATCGCGACTATGCGCTCAATTTCGCGGCGCGGTGAGATGAGCCTCGCCGAACCAGCGGCGCTCCCGGTCACGACATCAGCATCGCCGCGGTTGCACATCCTGAAGCGGTTCACGACCGGCTTCAAAGCCTCGCTGCCGGCCTATCTGCTGCTGCTGCCCTCGCTCGTCTTCCTCGCGCTGTTCACCTATGGTGCAATGGGCCGCGTGCTCGTCGACGCGCTCTATCAGCGCGCCACGCCCAGGGCGCCGGTCCGTTTCGTCGGTCTCGACAATATCGCAGCGGTGCTTGCGGACTCCGCCTTCACCGGCGCGGTCGTCAACAATCTCGTCTATGCCGTCGGCACCGCGGTCCCGAGCATCGGCCTCGCACTGCTGTTCGCGCTGGCGCTGTCGCGCACCAGCGCCGTGACCAGCGCGCTGCGCGCCGCGCTGTTCCTGCCGGTGCTGATCCCGATGGTCGCGGCCTCCGCGCTGTTCCTGTTCATCTTCCTGCCCAATGTCGGGCTGCTCGACTATTACATCGGCAGCCTGCTTCCGGTGCTGCCGAACTGGCTCGGCGATTCCGACATTGCGCTTTACGCCATCATGGTCATCACGATCTGGAAGAACGCCGGCTACTACATGCTGTTCTTCCTGGCCGGCCTCCAGGCGGTGCCGGAAGATGTCATGGAAGCCGCGCATCTCGACGGCGCCGGGCCGTACCAGCGTCTGCGCCATATCATCCTGCCGGAGCTCAAGCCCACCTTCCTGTTCGTGACTGTCATCGCCACGCTCAACGCGGTCACGCAGGTCGACCACGTCTTCGTCATGACCAAGGGCGGGCCATCCAACGCGACCAATCTCGTGCTGTTCTACATCTACCAGCAGGCGGTCGAGCATTACGACATTGGCAAGGCTTCGGCGGCAACGCTGCTGACGCTCGCCGCCCTGATGAGCCTCACCGCGCTCTCGTTCCGCACCATGGCGAACCGGGAGGGCGGACGATGACGCTGATCGACTGGCTGCTCAAGGACGCCCCGCTCGCCACGCGGCGCGAGATCACGCCAAAGCTCGGCTTCGCGCTGACCGTGCTGCTCGCGGTCGTCTGGCTGATTCCGTTCCTGTGGATGGGCGTTGCGACGTTGCGCCCGGCATCCGACGGCATCAATCTGATGGCCGAGCTGATGCCGAGCCTGAAGCCGACGCTCGACAACGTCAGGGACGCCTGGGAGATCGGCGATTTCCCGCGCTACACCCTCAACACCATGATCATCTGCGCCGGCATCCTCCTGGTGCAGTTCGTCACGATCACGCTGGCGGGCTTTGCCTTTGCGCGCCTCGCCTTCGCGGGCAAGACGCTGATCTTCTATCTGTTCCTGATGCAGCTGATGCTGGTGCCGGTGCTGCTGATCGTGCCCAATCTGAGCTTGGTGGCGCAGCTCGGCCTCTACGACACGCTCACCGGCGTGATGATGCCGTTCTTCGCCTCCGCCTTCGGCACATTCCTGATGCGGCAAGCGTTCGAGGCTATACCGACCGAGCTGGAAGATGCCGCGCTGATCGACGGCGCCAGCCTTCTCCAGCGCATCCGCCACATCTACGTGCCGCTGTCGATGCCGAGCTTCTCGGCCTTTGCCATCATCTCCGTGACCAGCCATTGGAACGACTTCCTATGGCCTCTGATGGTGATCAACTCGCCGGACAAGCGGCCGCTCACGGTCGGGCTCTCGGTGTTCACCGCGACCGCGGAAGGCACGCAGGCCTGGGGCACCATCGCCGCCGGCACGCTGATGGTGATCGCACCGCTGCTCATCACATTCCTGATCTTCCAGAAACGCTTCATCAGCTCTTTCGTCACCTCTGGCATCAAATAGGAGATTTCTCGATGCTGTTTTCCCGCAGGCTCATGCTTGGCCTTGCCACCGCAGGCACTTTGGCAGGCGCCCTCGCCTTCCCGGCGCTCGCCGAAGGTCCGACCGAGATCGACCTGTTCTTCCCCGTTCCCGTCGATGGCAAGCTCGCCCGCGACATGGGCACCCTGATCAAGGAGTTCAACGAGGGACATCCGAACATCAAGGCGACAGCCGTCTACACCGGCTCTTACGATGACACGCTGATCAAGACGCGCGCCTCGATCAAGGCCGGCAAGCCGCCGGCTGCCGTGATCATGTCGGCGAACTTCCTGCTCGACATGCAGATCGAGAACGAGCTCACCAATCTCGACAGCCTGATCGCCGCCGACGGCACCACCAAGGAGCAGTTTCTGGGCCAGTTCTTCCCGGCGCTGCAGGGCAACGCAGTGATCAACCGTTCGGTGTATGGCGTGCCCTTCCACAATTCGACGCCGCTGCTCTACATCAACGCCGACCAGGCCAAGGAAGCCGGCCTCGATCCGAACAAGCCGCCGCAGACCTGGGCGGAGCTCACCGACTGGGCCAAGAAGGTCACCAAGCGCGAGGGCGACAAGGTCACCCGCTGGGGCATCGCGATCCCCTGCGCCTATGACTATTGCGGCTGGATGATGGAAACGCTCACCATGACCAATGGCGGGCGCTACTACAACGAGGAGTTCGGTGGCGAGGTCTATTACGACACGCCCTCGATGCTGGGCGCGCTGACCTGGTGGAGCGACCTTGTCACCAAGCACAAGGTTCACCCGCCCGGCGCGACGCCCGGCCCTGCCGTCAGCACCTCCTTCATCTCCGGCAACGCCGCGATGATGATGCTCTCGACGGGCTCGCTGACCTATGTGCGTGACAACGCCAAGTTCGCCTACAAGGTCGCCTTCATCCCGCGCAACGTCCGCAACGCCGTGCCGATCGGCGGCGCCTCGCTGATCGTTCCGGCCGGCCAGGAAGCCGACAAGCAGAAGGCCGCCTGGACGCTGATCAAGTGGATGACCTCGCCCGAGAAGAGCGGCTGGTGGAGCCGCGCCACCGGCTATTTCGCCCCCAACATGGCCGCCTACAAGACGCCCGACATGGTCGACTTCCTGAACAAGAACCCGGACGCCAAGACCGCCGTCGAGCAGCTCGACGTCGCAAAACCGTGGTTTGCGACCTACAAGACCGTCCCGGTGCGCAAGACGCTGGAGGACGAGGTGATGCTGGTCCTCAACGGCAAGAAGCAGCCGAAGGAGGCCCTTGTCGCCGCCCAGAAGGCCGCCGACGAGACCCTCAAGCCGTACAACGCGGAGACGTCGCTGAAGCTGCCGTAGGGCTGGCGACATCGGCAAAACAAGCTTCGGCGCTCCGTCATGCGGGGCGTCGAATGCGTTTCGGGGATGCGCGCTTAGATCGTCACCACGATCTTGCCGAACTGATTGTTCGACTCCAGAAAGCGATGCGCCTCGACGATCTCTTCGAATGGAAACGTCCTGGCGATGATCGGCTTCAACGCACCGTCCGCAAGCCCATCGAGAATGAACGCCTTTGCCGCCGCAAGCCGTGTGGAATCGCGAATGATCTCGTGCACGAGGTAGCCGCGCAGGGTGAGGCTCTTGGTCAGGACGTTGACCAGCGGAAACGGCGTGGGCTCGGGGCTCAGGCCGCCATATTCGATGAGAACGCCACCCGGCGACATCGCGGCAGTGAGCCGCTCAAATATGGGGCCGCCGACCGCGTCGAACACCACGCGAACGCCGTTTGAGCCGACAATGTCCGCGAGGCGCGACCGGATGTCCTCTTCCACCGACGCGATGACGTCGGCGGCGCCAGCATCGCGCAAGGCCTGCCGCTTGATCGAGGTTCGCGTCACTGCAATCGGGATCGCACCGATCCGGTTCGCGATCTGAATCGCTGCCAGCCCGACACTGCTCGACGCCGCCGTGATAACCACGGCCTCCCCTCGCTCCAGCCCGGCAATATCGACCAGAGCGCCGAACGCCGTGAGATATTGCATCCATACCGCGGCCGCCGCGTCGAAGCCGAGCTCGGGCGGGTGCTTCACGACGAACTCGGCCGGAAACGTGACGAGCTCGCCATAGGCCGGCCATCGCACCATCGACACGGGCGGCACGATGCTGACGGCCTCGCCCGGCGAAAAGCCGCTCACGCCCTCGCCGATCGCCTCGACGATGCCCGCGGCCTCGAGACCAAGCCCGGACGGAAACGTTGCGGTCTCGATATAAGTCCCCGTCCGCAAGAGCGCTTCCGCGCGATTGAGCCCGAGGGCCTTGACCCTGATCTGCACCTCGCGCCTCCCTGGCGGCGCGACGTCGACGGTCTCGATGCGCAGCACCTCGGGGCCGCCATGCCTGTGGAAGCGAACGACGCGCGCCATTGGACACACTCCAAACAGTTGAATTGAATGGAGCTATGCCCACCGCGCGGTAGCGGATAAAGCGTTCAGATGGGCAAACAGTCGAAACCAGGAGTTTGCAATCATGGACCGTCTGACCAGCATGGCCGTCTTCGTCAAGGCGGTTGATGTGGGTTCGTTCGCCGCTGCCGCCGACGCGCTCGAAATGTCGGGGCCAATGGTCGGCAAGCACGTCCGTTTCCTCGAAGAGCGCTTGGGCGTCCGCCTCCTCAACCGCACCACACGGCGCCAGAGCCTGACCGAGACTGGCCAGGCCTATTACGAGCGCTGCCGCACTGTGCTCGCTGAAGCCGAGGCCGCCGACGCCGTCGCTTCGGACGAGTTCTCCGAGCCGCATGGCCGGCTCCGCGTGACCATGCCCGCCCTGCTGGGCCGGCACTGCATCGCCCCCTTGCTGATGAAGCTCGCGCGAAGATATCCGCATCTGGAGCTCGATCTCTCGTTCGGCGACCCGATCGCTGACATCATCGAGGCCCGCTATGATCTTGCGATCCGGACCGGCGATCTTGACGATCAATCCGGCCTGATCGCCCGGCGCATCGCACGCCAGCGCATGGTGGTCTGCGGCGCGCGCTCGTATCTGCGCACCAACGGCAAGCCGAAATCGCTCGACGATCTCGCCCAGCATCAGGCGATCATCTATCGCCGCTCCGGACGCGTCCGGCCGTGGCTGTTTCCGCAAGCAGACCAGCCTACGCGCGAAATCATGCCGGCCGGCAGGTTGAGGCTTGATGATATGGAGGCGATCGCCGATGCCGCCGCGCAGGGCATGGGGCTCGCATGGTTGCCCTATTGGCTGGTTCGCGAACGGCTCAACACCGGATCGCTGGTCTGTCTTTTCGGAGGCCAACCCGAATTCCTCTACGACTGCCACGCGCTGTGGCCGCGTTCGCCCCGGATGCCGCCAAAGGTCCGCGTCGCCGTGGACGTGCTCGCCGCCGCCCTGCCGAAGCTCATGACGTGATCGAAGTCCCATTAACCCCGCGTCCACCATCCGGCCCGGCCCGCCGCCGGTAACCACGAGAATTAACAGACCCTCAATTCGCCCCAGACAAGTTTAGCAATGTTTCTGAGGGGTTTTGCCGTGGATCTGTTGGTTTTCGAGTTCCTGGGACTGGCGCTGGTCGCCATGTGCGTGGTCGTGGTGGCGCTGCCTTGCGCCCGAAAACCCTCCCGGCGGGTCCGCTACGAATAGGATTTTCGTCGGAAAATGCGATTCCGGCCCAAATGCAAGGCTCGAATTCGCATCGAGCCCCTTGACATCACTGCGCTTTCGGCAGAACGGCTGATGTACGTGTCATGGGCCGTTCATGGATTTGATTACCACCACCGCTGACCTTGCGGCTGCCTGCAGCCGGCTGGCCAAGCACCCCGTCATTACCGTCGATACCGAGTTCCTGCGCGAGACCACCTACTACCCGCTGCTGTGCGTGGTGCAGATGGCCAGCGCCGAGGAAGCGATCGTTATCGACACCCTCGCCGACGGCATCGACCTCAAGCCGTTCTTCGAGCTGATGGGCAACGAGGGCGTGCTGAAGGTCTTCCACGCCGCCCGCCAGGACATCGAGATCATCTGGCACCAGGCCAACATCATTCCGCACCCGGTGTTCGACACCCAGGTCGCGGCCATGGTGCTCGGCTACGGCGACAGCATCGCCTATGACGCGCTGGTCGAGAAGGTCACGGGCCACCGCCCGGACAAGACCCACCGCTTCACCGACTGGTCGCGCCGGCCGCTGACCAAGGAGCAGATGCACTACGCGGTGTCCGACGTCACGCATTTGCGCGACGTGTTCGCAGCCCTCGATGCCGACCTCAAGAAGCGCCGCCGCAGCGAGTGGGTCTCGATCGAGATGGAGGTCCTGACCTCGCCCAAGACCTACGACTTCCATCCCGAGCGGGCCTGGGAACGGCTCAAGACGCGGGTGCGCAAGCCCAAGGACCTCGCGGTCCTGATGGAGGTTGCCGCCTGGCGCGAGCAGGAGGCGCAGAGCCGCGACGTGCCGCGCGGCCGCGTGCTGCGCGACGAAGCGATCAGCGACATCGCGACCCACGCGCCGAACACGATCGAGAAGCTCGCAAACCTGCGCTCCGTGCCGAAGGGTTTTGAGAAATCCAAATGGGGAGCGGACATCGTCGCCGCGGTCGAGCGCGGGCTGGCGCGGGATCACGCCACGCTGCCGAAGCTGGAAAAACCGCGCAACAATAACAATGGCGCCGCGATCGTGGAGCTGTTGAAGGTGCTGCTGCGCATGACCGCGGAGCGCCATGCGGTCGCAAGCAAGGTGATCGCCACCGTCGACGATCTCGAAGAGATCGCAGCCGACGACGAGGCCGACGTGCCCGCCCTGCGCGGTTGGCGCCGCGAGCTGTTCGGCGACGCAGCCTTGAAGCTCAAGCGCGGCGAGCTAGCGCTGGCGATCGAGAAAGGCCGCGTCATCGGGGTTCAGCGGGCGGAATAGCCCCGATGCCTCCCCGACGTCGTCCTGGCGAAGGCCAGGACCCATTACCACAGGGAGCAGTTTGGCGAAAACTCCTCGTTCGGTACTGCTACCACCCTTCTCGATAGATCACACGGTATGGGTCCTGGCCTTCGCCAGGACGACACCGAGGGTGTGATAAAGCACTCCGCTCACGATGAAGCGCCGCCCCTTACGCCGGTGTCAGCTTCGCCGCTTCGCCCTTCATGTCATCCAGCACGCCTGATATCGCCGCGACCAGCTCGTCGATCTGGGCCTTGGTGACGATCAGCGGCGGGCAGATGGCGATGGCATCCAGCATGTTGCGCGAGATCACGCCGCGCTCCTGCAGCATGCGGCTGGCCATGCCGCCGACGGCGCCCGGCGTTGCCGCTGCGGTCTTGCGTCCCTTGTCGAGCACCAGCTCGATCGCTGCGATCATGCCGACGCCGCGGACCTCGCCGACCAGCGGATGGCTGGTGAGCTCGCGCAGCTTGCCTTGCATGTAGGCGCCGAGCTCGGCGGCATGCGCGACCAGGCCGCGCTCCTCGATGATTTTCAGGTTCTCCAGCGCAATCGCCGAACCGACCGGATGGCCGCCGGCGGTGAAGCCGTGGCCGAGCACGCCGATCTTGTTGCTCTCGTCCGCGATCGGCTCGAACATGCGGTCGTTCAGAAGGATCGCCGACAGCGGGAAATAGCTCGAGGTGATCTGCTTGGAGACCACGATCGCGTCAGGCTTGATGCCATAGGTCTCGCAACCGAACATCTTGCCGGTGCGGCCAAAGCCACAGATCACCTCGTCGGCGACCAGCAGGATGTCGTACTTGTTCAGGACCTTCTGGATCTTGTCCCAATAGGTCGCCGGCGGCACGATGACGCCGCCCGCCCCCATCACCGGCTCGCCGAAGAAGGCCGCGATCGTGTCCGGGCCCTCCTTCTGGATCAGCGCGTCGAGCTCCTCGGCCCGCCGCGTCGCGAACGCTTCCTCGCTCTCGCCGGGCGCGCCGTCCTTGTAGAAATGCGGCGAGCCCGTGTGCAGGATGTTCGGCAGCGGCAGGTCGAACGAGCGGTGGTTGTTCGGCAGGCCGGTGAGGCTGGCGGACGCGATGGTGACGCCGTGATAGGCGCGCATCCGGCTGATCACCTTCTTGCGCTGTGGCTGACCAAGCGCGTTGGAACGATAGGCGATCAGCTTCAGAACGGTGTCGTTGGCCTCCGAGCCGGAGTTGGTGAAGAACACCTTGCTCATCGACACCGGTGCGAGCGCGACCAGCTTCTCGGCGAGATCGATCGAGGGCCCGTGCGATTTGGCGGAGAACGTGTGGTAGAACGGCAACGCCAGCATCTGCTTGTGCGCGGCCTCGACCAGCCGCTTCTCGTTGAAGCCGAGCCCGACGCTCCACAGACCTGCCATCGCCTCGAAATAGCGCTTGCCCGACGCGTCGAACACGTAAGGGCCCTCGCCGCGTTCGATCACCAAGGGACCGGCCTGCTGATGGGCGCGCGCGTTGGTGTAGGGATGGAGCTGGTAGGCCACATCCCGGGCCTCTTGCGAATTGGGCAACATGGACATTTGCGGGATCCTTGAAAGCGTCACGTCGCCGGCGCGGCCAGCGTCATCACTTGGCAATTGCGACAACACTTGGCTATTGCGGCAACGCAAAACTTGCAACGCCAATTCGTCGGCAGCAAGCGCTCAGCAGCGTTGCACAAAGCCGCACATTGGGCAGCTCTCACGCCGCGCCGTCGTCATCCCCATCGCTATCGGCGGCAGCGGCTTCCCGCACCTCCACCAGCGCCATCGAGAGCAGATACACCGTCGTGGGCAGACCAAGACGGCGCGCCGCCTCGGCGGCATGCGACAGGTCGCTTGCCAGCTCCTTGAGCTGATCTCCCCGTGACAATGTCCCGCTCCATCCGCCGATCGCGGCCGCCTACACCGCAACGGCGCCGCTGATTCTGATCAGTTCGGCGCTGGTTTGGATTGTAGCAAAATTCCCGATCACGTTCACTACCGCATGCTTGTAGGCGGCGGCATCGCCTGTCCCCGGCTGCCGGCAGGCCACGGCGTCGGCCGCCACCTGGTAGCGATGGCTGCGGTGAAACCCGTCGACGGCGGTCGCCATGATGGTTTCATCCAGGGAAAAGCCTGCGAGCACGCAACGGACATTGCGGATATTGGACATGTAGTCCACAAACCGCGACGAACTGTAGGCCGACGGCAGTGGGTGCTCGAACGTCATTTCTCCCGGCCGCGGCTTCGCCTCCGCGATCCAATCGGTCAGCCTGGATGCCGGATTGAACCAGGCCGCCTGCGCGATGCGCTTCAGATGCATCACCGGCCAGAGATTGTCGCGCCACAGCGTCAGCAGTTCCAGGCAGCGCGCCGTGGCAACCTCGCCGTCGAGGATGACGTGGCGACGTCCTGGGGTCAGATATTCGACCTGGAGATCCGCGCAGACCAGGATCGGCGGATCGTCAGTGATGGAAACCAGCATGGTTTTGCGCGCAGCTGCACCAGTTTCAACGGTCAGCGAGCGCGACGTCCCGCAGCGGCGACGTCACGGCCCGTCCTGCCGAGGCGTCGAGCACGCCCGGCCGGTCCCAATCGCCCTCTGGTCGGATGATCACGTAGGGATCGCTGTCCAGCGTGATGGCATCCGGGCCCGGTTCGATCTCGAGCAGCATCTCCGTGTAGGAAAAGTCGGAGAAGGTGATCTTGCGGTTGTGGCCGAGCGGCTTGGCGCCGAAATGGGCCCAGAAATCGACCAGCCGGTCCTGCGCCTGGCCGTAGATCTTGCGAAAGCCCTTGCGCTTCACATAGTCGACGCTCGCCTGCACCAGCTTGAACGAGACGCGCGAGCGCCGATATTGATGCCGTACCGCGAGCCGTTCCACCTTGGCGAAATCGCCGAAGAACCGCACCCGCAGACAGCCCGCGGGCTCGTTGCCGACGTAGCCGATGAAATGCGCGGCGACCATGTCGTTGCCGTCGAACTCCTCCTCGAACGGACAATCCTGCTCGGCGAGATAGACCGCGGAGCGAATGGCGGTGACCAGCATGAGGTCGCTGAGATCGCGCGCGAGACGAATGGTGATGGCGCGGGAGTCGGGCTTCGCGAGAGGAATCCTAGTACCGTGCATCTGCAAAACTCCTTGCTTGGATGATCGCGCCCGGCATGCGCATCGGCTGCCGATGCCAGGGGCGCTCGTAGCACCAGAGATCGGGTTGGAAGCTTGGAACAGGCTCGAATCCGGTCGCCTTCATGATGTCGCGTCCGGCCACGGTTGATGGCTGCGCATAGCAATCCGCGTTGCGAAATCTTAGCTGTCTCAGATGAGCCGCGGCCTTGCCGAGACCGGCGACGCCGCGCCCCGTCGCCGCGATCGCCCAGATGTAGATGGCAGCAACGTCCTCCTTCGCAGAGGCGAGATGGCGCGTCTCCGGCGCGGTAAGGCAGATCTCGTCGAGCAGCAGCGCATCGTGCCCGCGGTCGTTGAGAAACAGGAAGGCCATGCCGCCGACGAGGTTGCCCTTCCGGCTGAAAGTCAGGATGCTCTCGGGATCGAAGGTGAAGTATTTTGCAAGCTCCGCCGTCCCGATCCGAACGCCCGGCACCAGCCGATGCGCCATCTGCGAAAGCGCGGAGATTTCGGAAAATTGAGCACAACGAACATCGACATCCGGGCCGAGCGGCAGCGCGTCGAAATCATGCCTTGCGGCAAACGAACCCCTTTCCATACCGATATCCCCCCTCTATCGTCTGCGACTTTCGTGCCCCGCTATCGCGAAGAGTTTAGCGGCTGGGGATCAGGAGTATGCAGCAGTTATTGCACCGGGGTGCTGCGATGATGCAGCACCGTGAAGAAGCCCTGGATGCGTCCTGGGACGATTTGAAACTGTTTTTAGCTTGCGCAAAATATAAAAGCTTCCGCAACGCCGCCGAGGAGCTCGGGCTCACCTCGACCACCCTGATGCGCAGGATCGACCGGCTCGAAGAGAGCATCGGCTGCAAGCTGTTCCTGCGCGACCAGAGCGGGCTCACGCTCAGCGACGAAGGCAGCGCGATGATCGCCGACGTCGCGCATATGGAGCGCCATGCCTTCAACGTCTTCCGGCGCGCCTCGCGATCGTCGAGCGATACGTCGGGCACCGTGCGCGTCGCGGTGACGGAAGGCCCCGGCAATTTCTGGATCCTGCCGCGACTGATCGACTTCCAGAAGACCTATCGCAAGATCACCGTCGACCTGCGCTGCGCGATGGAGCAGGCCGACGTCGCACGGCTCGAATCCGATATCGCGATCCAGCTCGAGCCGCCGACCAATCCCGATCTGATCGTCGCCAAGCTCGGCCGGCTGCACATCTATCCCTTCGTCTCCAAGGAGTACGAAAACCTCTACGGCGTACCGGCGAGCCTGGCTGAGCTGAAGAACCACCGCATCATCAAGCAGAGCGCGCCGCAGGTCGACGACGGCGCCTATGCCCGCGTGCTCGGGCTGAAGTCGCTCGAGGGCATCGTCGGGATCAAGACCAATTCCTCGGTCGGCGTGCTCTATGCAGTGGAACGCGGCGCCGGCATCGGGTTCCTGCCGACGGTCTCGATCGCGCTTGGCGCCCCGCTCGTTGCCGTCGATCTCGGCGTCAGCCACCACGCCGATCTCTGGCTGACCTACCACAAGGAGTTTCGCACCTCCGAGCGCCACAAGATCGTGGTCGACTGGCTGAAGAAAATCTTCGATGCCAAGACCTATCCCTGTTTCCGCGACGAGTTCATCCACCCGAACGCGCTGGTGCCGATGATGACGGCCGTGCGCGAGGGCTTTGGATTGACGGGATATGTCGCGGCAATGCCGACTTAAAGCTTGAGCATGATCTTCTCGGAAAACCGCTTCGCACTTTTCCGGATCCTGCTCTGGGCGGACGCGGGCAGGCTTCGCCTCACCACCGATATTCGAAGCCGACCGTGCCCTGGTGCGACGTCAGCTCGTTGCGGAACTTGCCGTCGTAATTGACGTAGAGCCGCGCGGTATTGGTCAGGCTGAGCGAGGCCGAGGCGCCGGCATCCATGCCGTAGCGGCTCTCGCCGAGGCCGGGGACGACGATGCTCTGGGTCCCGAGGCTCACCTGCACCGATCCCAGGTCCTGATAGAAATTGTCGACGAACTTGCCGTAGGCGGACAGGTCCAGGATCTTCTGGTCGAAGATGAAGTAGCGCCCGATCTCGGCCCCGATCATGACGCGCGCGCGCGAGAGCGCTGTCGAGCCGACATTGAGGGGATCGAGGCCGCCGGCCTCCTGGAACGCAACGCTGGTGGCGCGGACATATTCCAGCGCGCCCTTGGGCACGATGCGCATCTGGTCCTTGGTCCAGTAATAGCTGATCTCGGTCAGCGCGCCGTCGACTGCGGCGCGATAACCCGCGGTCGCAAGGCCCAGGCCAGTATCCCGGCTGGAACGGACCTTGCCGAAACCGTGCACCACCGCGAAGGCCCAGGTCCATGGGCCCTTGTCGATGGAGCCGTTGAATCCGAGTTGCGTCAGGTCCAGCGTCGCGGACTGAAGCGCGAGCGGCACGTCGATGTCGGTGTGGCTCTGGTCGACGGAGAAGCCGATATTGACACCCGGCGCGAGCCGAGCGCCAAAGCCTGCGACACCGCCAAACGTCTTGCGCTTGTCGCCGACGAAGTCGCCCTGCGCATCGGTCCGGACCGAGATGCCGTAGCCCTCGAACCAGGTGCGGTAGCGCGGATCCTCCGTGCCCGCCGACGCGCCGCCGCCGCCGGGATTGGTCCGGAACGCCCGGTTGACGCCGCCCGATGCCTGGTTGCCGAGCCGCTCCAGGAAATTCGAGCCAAGATTGAGCGCGCTGTTGCCGGCCGACTGGTCGTAATTGGTCGACGTTGGCATTGGAATCGGCGTCGGTGATGGCGTTGGCGTTGGTGTCGGTGTCGGCGACGGAGAAGGTGTCGGGCTCTGCGCAAAGCCGGGCGTCGCCGCCGACATCATCACGACGAGCGCAAATGCCATCGCGATCGCCGTTATGATCCGGCGGACGCCCGCCAGCCCGATCGTCTGCCGTGTCCTTGAGGGCTGCGAGGTGCAGCACATGACGATCCCAATCCTAAAGCAAAATGGCGGCGCGCAAAAATGCAACACAGCCTGCGGCGCATGCGACGATTTGTGCTGAACTGCCACGGGGGGTCAACCGTTTGGCACGTGATCACCGCGGCGTTTGCGCCCGATTGTGGTTCCGCGGCAACAGGTCGCAAATTGCATGTCGACGCGCCCGGCCCGATCTTGAAATCCGCGCGCGGCTTGCTAACGCGCGATTTTCATGTTGCAATATCGGACACAATCGGAATTGGCGCTCGGCTGTGCGTTTCGCGACATTGAAATTCAAGACTCGAACAGACTTCCGGAAGCCCGTTTGTGGCGTGGCACGCGAAAAGCGGCCGCGTCTTTTTTGTATCTAGCGGAGGAGACTGAGGATGCCGCAAAAGGGCACCGTCAAATGGTTCAACCCGACCAAGGGCTATGGGTTCATCAAGCCGAACGGCAGCGATAAGGACGTGTTCGTCCACATCTCCGCCGTCGAGCGTGCCGGACTTTCCACCCTCAACGAGAACCAGGTGGTTGAATACGACCTCGTGGAGAACCGCGGCAAAGCATCCGCGGAGAACCTCAAGGTTTCCTGATTTCTCTCGATTCTGCGCGAGAGATCATGACGTTGCCCCCGGCTCCGCCGGGGGTTTTTGTTGGTGACGACGAAACGCGACAGCGCTTCAATTCACCACCGGCGCTATCAGAAAGTTCTCCGACGGCCCGCCGCCCGCGGTCTTGCAGACATCGCCCTCGATCCGGACCTTGCCGGTGGCGATCAGGCGCAGTGCTGCGGGATAGATGCGGTGCTCGACTTCGAGGATGCGCTCCGACAGCGTATCTGCCGTGTCGTGATCGCTGACGGGAACCGCGCCCTGCATCACGATTGGGCCGGCGTCCGTCTCGGGGATCACGAAGTGCACCGTCGCGCCAGACACTTTGACACCGGCGCGCAGGGCCTGGCCGTGCGGGTCGAGACCGGGGAAGGACGGCAGCAGCGAGGGATGGATATTGAGCATCCGCCCGTACCAGGTCTTGGTGAATTCGGCCGTGAACAAGCGCATGAAGCCGCCGAGACAGATCAGCTCGATGCCATGCTGATCGAGCACTGCTTGCAGCACCTTCTCGAAGCCGGCGCGGTCCTTGCCGAATGGCTTGCTTTCGATCACCAGCGTCTTCACGCCGCTCGCTTTGGCCCTTTCCAGCCCCGGCGCATCGGCCTTGTTCGAGATCACCAGGGAAATCTCCGCCGGAAAATCCGGTACGGCCGCGCCCTTGATCAGCGCGGCCATGTTGGAGCCGCGGCCGGAAATCAGGATGGCGACGCGGCGCTTCATCACAGCGCCAGGTCGAGGTGGCCGTTATAGACGACGCGGTGCTCGCCCTCGGCCGGGATCACGGTGCCGAGCTGCGCCACGGTCTCACCGGCGTCAGTGAAGACCTGCACGACCTGATCGACCTTGTCCGGCTCGACGATCGCGATCATGCCGATCCCGCAATTGAAGGTCCGCAGCATTTCGAGCTCGGCGATGCCGGCCTGCGCGGCCAGCCATTTGAACACCGGCAGCACCGGCAGGCGCGCCAGATCGATACCGACGCCGAGATGCTTCGGCAGCACGCGCGGAATGTTGTCGGTGAAGCCGCCGCCGGTGATGTGGGCAAGCCCCTTCACCGCTCCGGTCTCGCGGATCGCGCGCAGGCAGGATTTGACGTAGAGCCGCGTCGGCGTCAGCAGCGCGCCGCCGAGCGTCATGACGGGCGCAAACGGCGCCTGCGCCTCGAAGCCGAGGCCGGATTGTTCCACGATCTTGCGCACCAGCGAGAAACCGTTGGAGTGCACGCCCGACGAGGCGAGCCCGATCACGGCATCGCCGGCGGCGATGTCCTTGCGCGGCAAGAGCGTACCGCGCTCCGCGGCGCCGACGGCAAAGCCGCCGAGGTCGTAATCGCCGTCCTTGTAGAGGCCGGGCATCTCGGCCGTCTCGCCGCCGATCAGGGCACAGCCGGATTCGCGGCAGCCTTCGGCGACGCCGGCGACGATCGAGGCGGTCGCCTCCGGATCGAGCTTGCCGCAAGCGAAATAATCCAGGAAGAACAGCGGCTCGGCGCCCTGCACCACGAGGTCGTTGACGCTCATGGCGACGAGGTCGATGCCGATCCCGCTATGCAGGCCGGTCTCGATCGCGATCTTGACCTTGGTGCCGACGCCATCGGTCGCGGCCACCAGGACGGGGTCCTTGAAGCCGGCCGCCTTGAGGTCGAACAGGCCGCCGAATCCGCCGATTTCGGCGTCGGCGCCGGGCCGTGCGGTGGCGCGCACCATCGGCTTGATCAGGTCGACCAAGCGGTTGCCCGCGTCGATATCGACGCCTGAATCGGCGTAAGTGAGGCCGTTTTTGCGGTCGGTCATGCCCGATTTCCAGTGGGTTTGCGGCTGGTTACGTCGAATTCCGGGGACGCGCAATGGCTCGCATGGCGCCCCTCCGTATACTATGTAGAGATATCAACCGGTTCAGCCTCCAAAGGGCCGAATTCGAGGTCAGGCCGGGTGCCGGGAAACGCCGCGTGAGTATTCCGAATATCATTACCCTGGGCCGCATCATGCTGGTCCCGATCATCGTCTGGGCCATCGTGTCGAGCCAAATGGAGGTGGCGTTCGCCGTCTTCCTGATCGCCGGTATCAGCGATGCCGTGGACGGCTTTCTCGCCAAGCGCTTCAACATGACGAGCGAGCTCGGCGCCCTGCTCGATCCGCTCGCCGACAAGGCGCTGCTGGTCTCGATCTACATGGCCCTGGGCATCTGGGGTGCGATTCCGCGCTGGATCGTCATCCTGGTGGTCTCGCGCGACATCATGATCGTCGCCGCCGTTATGGTATCGTGGCTGTTCGACCGCCCTGTCGAGATGAAGCCCTCCAAGGTATCCAAACTCAACACTGTGGCCCAGGTGGCGTTCGCGGCGCTGGTGCTGGCGGCGCTCGCCTTCGGCTTCAAGCCCGCCCCTTATGATATAATCCTGATGGGCCTCGTCACGGTGTTCACGCTCTCCTCCGTGTCGCTCTATCTCGTCGAGTGGTTGCGGCACATGAGCACGATCGAGGCCAAGTAGCACGATCGAGGCCAAATGAGTTGGGATGCGGCCCCGCAAAAGGCCAACTCCCGCTCGATTAAGTCGCCTCTCATCAAACGAAGCCGGCACGCCGGCACGGAGCAAAGCAAGCGTGCCAGGCCGCGTTCATCCCCGACAATTGGCGTTTTCGCTTCCGCATGCGGAAAGCCTGAGCCGGGACAATTTTCTCGAAGGCCCCGCCAACACCGCCGGTCTCGCCCTCATCGACGCCTGGCCGGAATGGCCGAACCGGATCATGTGGCTGGCCGGCCCGGAAGGGAGCGGCAAGAGTCATCTCGCCGCGATCTGGGCCGAGGCTTCAGGCGCCCGCTCGACCACGGCCAATGGGCTGACCGCCGAAGCCGTCCCGGGTACGCTCGTCACCGGCGCGCTGGTGGTTGAGGATCTCAAGGCCAGGGAGTTCGACGAGCGCGCCCTGTTCCATCTGATGAACCTCGCCCGCGAGGATGGCGCCTACGTGCTCTTCACCGGACGCGAGGTGCCGGCATCGCTCGAGATCGAGCTTCCCGACCTGCGCTCGCGGCTGCGCGCCGTGCCTGTCATCTCGCTGCTGCCGCCTGACGACCAGCTGTTCCGCGGCCTGATCGTCAAATTCTGCGCCGACCGCCAGCTCGCCGTGGACGAGAGCGTGGTCAGCTACCTCGCCACCCGCCTGGAGCGGTCCTCGGCCGCCGCCCGGCAGGCCGTGGAACTGCTGGACAGCGAGGCCCTGCGCCTCGGCCGCCCCGTCACGCGGGCCCTGGCCGCCGAGCTGCTCCGGGATGTCTGACCAAGGCGGCTTGACGCGGCCGGGCTGCGGAACATCAATGTCATCGAAACGTCATCGCTCTAACACATGCTCCCGGCGGTTTTGCGCATAAGTCGCAAATGTGGGCGAACTGGATGGACCGACTTCTGATGGACTCTGCGCAAGCTGTTGAAGTTAAAGAAAAAGCCCAAGAAGCCGAGAGCCTTCCGGCGATTGCATCGAGCCCCGAGCGGTTCATCAATCGCGAGCTCTCATGGCTGCATTTCAACCGGCGCGTCCTGGAGGAATCGGTCAATCCCAGCCACCCCATGCTGGAGCGGGTGCGATTCCTGTCGATTTCAGCGAATAACCTCGACGAGTTCTTCATGGTCCGCGTCGCCGGTATCAAGGCCCAGGTGCGCGAGGGCATTGCCGAGCGTAGCCCCGACGGCCTGACGCCGTCCGAGCAGCTCGCGCTCATCAACCGGACCGTCTCGCAGCTTGCCTCCGACCAGCAGGCGATCTGGCGCGACCTGCGCGGCACGCTGGCCGACGAGGGCATCGTGCTGGTCGAGGGCAAGGAGGTCACCAAGGCGGAACGAACCTGGGTCGAGGATTATTTCCTCAGCAACGTGTTCCCGCTGCTGACGCCGCTCGCGATCGACCCGGCCCACCCCTTCCCGTTCATTCCGAGCCTCGGCTTCACCATCGCGCTCCAGCTCACGCGCGCCGTCGACGGCAAGCAGATGAACGCGCTGATCCGCATGCCCGGCAAGATCGACCGCTTCATTCGGCTGCCGTCTGACGGCAAGGTCGTCCGGCTGATCTCGCTGGAGCAGGCCACCGCGCTGTTCATCAACCGCCTGTTCCCCGGCTACAATCTTCATGGCCAGGGCGCTTTCCGCATCATCCGCGACTCCGAGCTCGAGATCGAGGAAGAGGCCGAGGATCTCGTCCGCCTGTTCGAGACAGCGCTGAAGCGCCGCCGTCGCGGGTCGGTGATCCGGCTCGAGATCGACGCCAAGATGCCGGAGCAGCTGCGCAGCTTCGTGCAGCATGCGCTGTCGGCCGCCGACGACGAGGTGTTGCTGGTCGATGGCGTGCTGGCCATGAACGAGCTCTCGCAGCTCACTCGCCTCGACCGGCCCGATCTCGAATTCACCCCTTACGTGCCGCGCCATCCCGAGCGCGTGCGCGAGCACGGCGGCGACATCTTCGCCGCGATCCGGCAGAAGGACCTCGTCGTCCATCACCCCTACGAATCCTTCGACGTGGTGGTGCAGTTTCTCCAGCAGGCGACGCGCGACCCCGACGTCGTCGCCATCAAGCAGACGCTCTACCGTACCTCCAGCAACTCGCCGATCGTGCGGGCGCTCGTGGAAGCCGCCGAAGCCGGCAAATCCGTCACCGCGCTGATCGAGCTGAAGGCGCGCTTCGACGAAGAGGCCAACATCCGCTGGGCGCGCGACCTCGAGCGCGCCGGCGTGCAGGTCGTCTACGGCTTCCTCGAACTGAAGACGCACGCGAAACTGTCGATGGTGGTGCGGCGCGAGGGCGGCAGCCTCACGACCTACGTCCACACCGGCACCGGCAATTACCACCCGGTGACCGCGCGCATCTACACCGACCTCTCCTACTTCACCTCGGATCCGACCATCGGCCGCGACGCTGCGCGCGTGTTCAACTTCATTACCGGCTATGCGGCGCCGAGCGATCTGGAAAAGATGGCGGTATCGCCGCTGACCTTGCGCAAGCGCATCATCGAGCACATCCAGGGCGAGACCGCGCATGCGCGGCACGGCCGGCCCGGTGCGGTCTGGATGAAGATGAACGCGCTGGTCGACCCCGACATCATCGACGCGCTCTACGAGGCCTCACAGGCCGGCGTGCAGGTCGAGCTCGTGGTACGCGGCATCTGCTGCCTGCGGCCCGGCATTCCCGGCCTGTCGGAGAACATCCGTGTCAAGTCGATCATCGGACGCTTCCTGGAGCACGGCCGAATCTACTGCTTCGGCATGGGCCAGGGCCTGCCGAGCGCCAAAGCGGCTGTGTATATCTCCTCGGCCGACATGATGCCGCGCAACCTCGACCGCCGCGTCGAGGTGCTGTGTCCACTGCAGAATCCCACGGTGCATCAGCAGGTTCTCGAACAGATCATGGTCGCGAATCTCAAGGACAACGAACAGAGCTGGCAGTTGTTGCCGGACGGGTCCTCAACGCGTATGAAGACCGCGAAGGGCGAGGAGCCTTTCAACGTCCACAACTACTTCATGACAAATCCGAGTCTGTCTGGCCGTGGAAAGTCGCTCAAGGAATCCTCGCCGCGCCGCCTCACGCGCCGTAATGAACGTCACCAATCCTGATCCGGGACCTTCGACGTGAAGCGGCCGCGCAAGCGCGGCTCGAGCGTCGCGGTCATCGACATCGGCTCCAACTCGGTCCGTCTCGTCGTGTACGAGGGACTGACGCGGAGCCTGATTCCGATCTTCAACGAGAAGACGCTGTGCGGCCTCGGGCGCGAGGTGCAGAGCACCGGCCTGCTCGCGCCCGACGCCGTCGACAAGGCGCTGACCTCGCTCAAGCGCTTCCGTGCGCTGTGCCGGGTGATGCAGGTCGGACGGGTGTTTGCGATTGCGACCGCCGCCTGCCGCGATGCCTCCAACGGCCCCGACTTCATCGCCAAAGCCGAGCGCATCTGCGCCGTGAAGATCGAGATCCTGTCGGGCCCGCGCGAGGCGCGGCTGTCGGCGCTTGGCGTGATCTCCGGCATCCATCACCCCGACGGCATCGTCGGCGACCTTGGCGGCGGCTCGCTCGAACTGATCGACGTGCGCAAGAACAACGTGCGCAGCGGCGTGACGTTGCCGCTCGGCGGCCTCGCGCTGCAGGACCTCGCGCATAAATCGCTCAAACGCGCCGACCGCATCGTGCGCGAGGCGCTCGACGGGGTGCCGCAGCTCAAGGCAGGTAGTGGCCGCAGCTTCTACGCCGTCGGCGGCACCTGGCGCGCGCTTGCGCGCATCCACATCATCCAGAGCGGCTATCCGCTCCAGGTGATGCACGGCTATTCGATTTCGGCCGCCGAGGCGCTCGACTTTTCGCGTCGTCTCCGCCGGCTTGCGGCCGTCGACATGCTCGCCGACATCGAGATCGTCGCCGATGCCCGGCGCCCGCTCCTCACCTATGCGGCACTGGTGCTCGAGCACATCATCCGGGTGGCGAAGCCGAAGACCATCGTGTTCTCGACCTTCGGCGTGCGCGAGGGCCTGCTGCACGAGAAGCTACCGGAATCCGAACGCAACAAGGACGGACTGATTTGCGCGGCCGAGGAGCTGAATCAGCTGCTGTCGCGTTCGGCGAAGCACGCCCGCGAGCTGATCGCCTGGACCGACCGCCTCGCGCGCGTGGTGAAGCTGCGCGAGACCGGCGAGGATCGCCGCCTGCGCCACGCCGCGTGCCTGCTGTCCGACATCGGCTGGCGCGTGCATCCCGACCATCGCGGCGAGCAGACGCTGAGCCTCGTCGTCCACGGCAATTTCGGCGCGATCACCCACACCGAGCGCGCCTTCGTCGGCCTGTCCGTGTTCTATCGCTATGCCGGCCTGAGCGAGGAGAACCAGCCGCCCGTCACCCTGCAGGAGCTGCTGACGCCGGCGCAGCTCGAACGAGCCCGCCTGCTGGGCGCGGCCTTCCGCGTCGCGCATCTGATCTCGGCGGCGCGTCCGGGCGTCCTGCCCGCGACGCATTTCCGCAGCGTGGGCCGCAAGCTGTTGCTGGTGTTCGAGCACCGCCTCGGCGATCTCGTCGCGGACCGCGTCGGCAGCCGCTTCCGCGCGCTCGCCCGGCGGATCAACCGCGCCGGCTCGATCATCCGGCGCTAAAGCGTGATCCGGAAAAGTGTGAAACGGTTTTCCGAAAAGATCATGCCCAAAAGATAAATCTACTCCGCCGAGACCTTGGCGTGCTGCTCGGAGGACTCCAGCGCGGCCGCGCTCAGGCTGCGCCGGCGCCAGATGGTGCCGACGACCAGCACGACGATGACGCCGAGCGCTGCGCACAGATATTCGCCGCCACCGCCGCCATGGGCGAATTGCGGCGGGATGCGCAAGGCGCCGAGCATGTTGTCCAGCGAGGCGCCGAACGGACCGTCGAACAGCGTGTGCAGCCTCGGCGCGATGGCGGGATCGGTCGCAATCACCTCGCCCGCGATCCAGCCGAGCAGCGCCGCGCCGGCCCACACCAGAACCGGCAGCTTTGCGAGCAGCGCCATGATCAGCGCCGCACCGGCAACGATCAGCGGCACGCTGATGGCAAGACCGAGCACCAGCAAGGGCACGCTGCCATTGGCGGCCGCGGCCACCGCAATGACGTTGTCCAGACTCATGACGATGTCGGCAACGACGACGATCTGCACGGCCTGCCACAGATGCGAGGCCGACTCGACGCCGTCCTCGTCCTCCTGTTCCGGCACCAGCAGCTTTGCCGCGATCACGATCAGGGCGAGACCGCCGACGAGCTTGAGGTAAGGCAGCTCCATCAGGCTCGCGACGATGCCGGTGAAGATGATCCGCAGCAGCACCGCCGCGCCGGCACCCAGGATCATGCCCCAGAGCCGGTGCCGCGGCTTGAGGCCGCGGCAGGCGAGCGCGATCACCAGCGCATTGTCACCGGACAAAAGGATGTTGATCCAGATGATCTTGCCGACCGCAACCCAGAAGGTCGGTTCGGCCATCTCGTTGCGAAACTGGGTGAAGAATGCCCCGATCGTAGCGGGATCGAAGATCTGCCAGAGCCAGTTCACAATACGTCCTTTCGCCGCGTCTTTTTAACCTATCGGGTGACGGATCAGCCGACGATCTCATTGCCCGAGAAGAACTGCGCGATTTCGATCGCGGCAGTCTCCGGCGCATCCGAACCGTGCGCAGAGTTCTCGCCGATCGACTTTGCGTAGAGCTTGCGGATGGTGCCGTCGGCCGCCTTGGACGGATCGGTCGCACCCATCGCGTCGCGATACTTGGCGACGGCGCCCTCGCCTTCCAGCACCTGGACCACCACGGGACCCGAGGTCATGAATTCCACCAGCTCACCGAAGAAAGGCCGCGCCTTGTGGACCGCATAGAAGGTCTCGGCCTGCTCCTTGGTCATGCGGATGCGCTTCTGCGCGACGATGCGCAGGCCCGCCTTCTCGATCACGGCGTTAACCGCACCGGTCAGGTTACGCGCGGTGGCGTCGGGCTTGATGATCGAGAAAGTGCGTTCGATGGCCATAATCTTGTCCTTGGAAAGAATGCGGTGGTTCGGAGTTGCCGGGCTTATATCGGCGCCTTCGCCGGACGGCAAGCGACCGCCGGAATGTCTCACTGGCGCTTCGCCGCAGGAGCGAGCTGCCGATTCCAGCATGGATTACAACAATTTCACCCAGATGAACCCAATCTGAAGCCCCCGTCAGGATTCGGTTCAGCTTCGCCGGCATAAGGTCGGGTCTATCGAAACTGAAACCTGATGATCAGGCAGACCGTTTCGGCGGCCTTTCCATCGGCGCGATAGCCCCGCGCCGGCAAGTTTGAGGAGATCACCATGTTGAGGAAACTTTCGCTTGCCGCTGTCGCAGCGGTCGCGCTGGGTGCCGCGCTGGCGCCGACCTGCGCTTCCGCTCACTGGCATGGCGGCGGCTGGGGCTGGCACGGTGGCGGCGGCTGGCACGGCGGTGGCTACCGCTGGGGTGGACCGCGCTTCTATGCCCCCGTCTCCTACGGTTATGGCGGTTGCTATGCGCGCCGGCTGGTCCCGACCCCCTGGGGACCCCGCTGGCGGATGATCAACCGCTGCTACTGAGCCCGACAGCACCTTTCCAAGGGTACCTCAGCCCCCCAAGGTACCTTCCAAGCGAGGCCCCGGCGTTCCCCTGCGCCGGGGCTTTGCATTCGGATGGGTTATTGCGCGGCTTCATACAATTTTCGCTAGAATGCCGGGCAATCTCTGCGAGTGGCGAAACCATTTGGGGGCCAAGGACTTGATACCGTGTCACTTCTCTTTGAGAACACGGAACCCTGCGATGGCTGGTCCTTTTGCCAATGACAGCGAACAAATCGACCGGCGCACCAGCCGCGCGATCTCCGATGCCGTGGCCGAACGGCTCCAGCAGAGCTTGCGCCCCGAAGCCAGGCTCCCGACGCACCTTGAGCAACTCCTCAACGAGCTGAAGCAGCGCGACCGCGAACCGCACTGACTTGATAAGGGCTGGCTTGATAAGGGCCGGCTTGCGGACACGGAAAAACGGGTTGCGTTTGATCCCGGCTGCGGTGACAAGGCCGCATGCTGTCCATCAACGACCTCTCCATCCGCCTCGCCGGACGCCTTCTGATTGACCAGGGTTCCGTGCAGGTCACGCCCGGATCCCGCGTCGGCATGGTCGGTCGTAACGGCACCGGCAAATCGACCCTGTTCAAGGTGATCCGCGGCGAGCTCGCGGCCGAGCACGGCACGGTGACGCTGCCGCCGCGATGGCGCGTCGGCAGCCTCGCGCAGGAAGCCCCGAACGGCCCTGAGAGCCTGATCTCGGTCGTGCTCAAGGCCGACCTCGAACGCGACGCGCTGCTTACCGAAGCCGAGAGCGCGACCGATCCGCACCGGATCGCCGAGATCCAGACCCGGCTGGTCGATATCGACGCGCATTCGGCACCGAGCCGGGCCGCAGCCATCCTTTCCGGCCTCGGCTTCTCCGCCACCGACCAGCTCCGCCCCTGCGCCGAATTCTCCGGCGGCTGGCGCATGCGCGTTGCGCTTGCCGCAACGCTGTTCGCGGCTCCCGACCTGTTGCTGCTCGACGAGCCCACCAACTATCTCGACCTCGAAGGCACGCTGTGGCTCGAGGATCACCTCGCGCATTATCCGCGCACCGTGATCGTGATCAGCCATGACCGCGACCTGCTGGAAAGCTCGGTCGACCAGATCCTGCATCTGGAGCGCGGCAAGCTCACGCTCTACAAAGGCACCTATTCCTCGTTCGAGGAGCAGCGCGCCGCGCGCGAGATGCTCGATGCCAAGCAGGTCAAGCGCCAGGAAGCCGAACGCGCGCGCCTGCAAGCCTTCGTCGACCGCTTCAAGGCCAAGGCCTCGAAAGCCCGGCAGGCACAATCGCGGGTCAAAATGCTGGAGCGGCTGAAGCCGATCACGGCGCTGGTCACCCAGGATGTGCGCGAGATCAGCTTTCCCGCGCCCGAGAAGATCCTGTCGCCGCCGATCATCGCCGTCGACAACGCCGCGGTCGGCTACGATCCGGCAACGCCGGTGCTGGGCCGCGTCACCTTGCGCATCGACAATGACGACCGCATTGCGCTGCTCGGCTCCAACGGCAACGGCAAATCGACCCTTGTAAAACTGCTCGCCGGCCGCCTTGCGCCGTTCTCGGGCAAGGTGACGCGCGCGGACAAGCTGTCGATCGCCTATTTCGCGCAGCACCAGCTCGACGAACTGAACGAGGACGCCTCCGCCTACGACCACGTCCGCAAGCTGATGGGCGAAGCGCCGGAGGCGAAAGTACGCGCCCGCGCCGGCGCGATCGGTTTTTCCGGCAAGGCGGCCGACACCAGGGTTGGAAAATTGTCGGGCGGCGAGAAGGCGCGGCTCTTGCTGGGACTTGCGACCTTCTTCGGCCCCAACATGATCATCCTGGACGAGCCGACCAACCATCTCGACATCGACAGCCGCGCCGCGCTTGCGGAGGCGATCAACGAATTCCCCGGCGCCGTCATCATGGTCTCGCATGATCGCTATCTGATCGAGGCCTGCGCCGACCGGCTCTGGATCGTCGCCGACCGCACTGTGACCAATTACGACGGCGACCTCGACGAATACCGCCGTCTGGTGCTGTCCGCGCGCAATGGCGAGCCCGCCCCGCGCGAGCGCAGCGCCGCTGGCGAGAAGCCGCAGCGTCCGAAGTCGGACAACCGCGGCCCGCTGAAGAAACGCATCGCGGAAGCCGAGTCCGAGATCGCCCGCGTCAGCGAGATCATCACCAAGATCGACACAGCACTGGCGCTGCCCGACATCTTCACCCGCGATCCCAAGCAGGCCGCGCAACTGTCGAAAGCACGCGCCAATGCGGCCGACGCGCTGGCGCGCGCGGAGGAGCAATGGCTCGAGGCGAGCACGCAGTTTGACGAGGCGGCGGGCTAGGCTCGAGGCCGGCACGCGTGACCGCTGCGCCAGTCACAGCAGTCACGTGAGGAAGGTATTGAGCTTCTCGAGGAGCAGCTCAGGAGCTTCTTCCGGCAGATAGTGGCCGCAGGGCAGGCTTGCGCCTTGCACATCGTTCGCCTTGGCGTGCCACGTCTCGAGCACGTCGTAACTCGATCCGACCACCCCCTTGCCTCCCCAGAGCACCAGGAGCGGGCAACCGATCCTCCTGTCGGAATCCGCCTCATCATGGATCAGGTCGATCCCGGCGGCGGCGCGATAGTCCTCGCAGACGGCGTGCAGGGTCTCGCGGGTGTAGCACCGGCGGTACTCTTCGAACGCAACCGGATCGATCGCGCCCGGCGTCTTGTTCTGCTTGTTGATATGGGTCTGAAGATAGAATTCGAGGTTGTTGCCGATCAGGGTCTCCGGAAGCGGCGCCGGCTGAATGAGAAAGAACCACCACATGTACCTTGTGGCGAACTCCTTGTTCACTTTGGCGTACATCGTCGCGGTCGGCGCGATGTCCAGCAGGACGGCCTTGGAAACGGCATCCGGGTGATCGAGTAAGAGGCGATGCAGAACGCGCCCGCCGCGATCGTGACCCACGGCCCGGAAGCGATCAAAACCGAGCGCGCGCATCACCTCGACCTGATCCCGCGCCATCTCGCGCTTGGAATAGGCGATGCTGTCCTTGCCGCCATCGGGCTTGCTCGAATCACCGTAGCCGCGCAGATCGGTCAGAACCACGGTAAAGCGCTCCGCAAGCCTGGGGGCCACCTTGTGCCAGCACGCCACCGTCTGCGGGTGTCCGTGCAGCAAAAGCAGTGGCGGGCCCTCGCCTTTCACCAGTGCATTGATCTCGGCCCCGCTCGTTTTGAGGCGCGTCTGGCGAAACCCTGGCAGCAACTTTTGAATCTGGCCGGTCTTCACCGCATCATTCTCCTGAGCGAAAGCACCCGGCGCCAGTATTGCCGAACCGACGGCACCACTTGTCAGCGCCATCGACATCAGGTGACGGCGCGTCAGCCCGATCTCCGATGGATCCGGGCACGATCGAGCCTGTTCGAATTCTAGCATAGAAGCCTCCTCTGCAACATTCATCCCGCGAAACGCCGCGGCCTGTATCAAGACATCGATTTCATCAGAAGCGTCGCGATGACGATCATGATTGCGCCGCCGACGCGGGTTGATATCTGGGCGAACGCCATCAAGCTCATGCGATCCGCGGCGCCGAGAATGGCGACGTCGCCGGTGCCACCGAGGCCCGAGTGGCAGGCCGTCACGATTGCCGCCTCGACCGGATACATGTTCAGCCACTTTCCGACGAAGAATCCTGACGCGATCATCGCCAGCACCGTGGTCGTGCAGATCATGATGTAGCCCGGATTGAACGAAGCGACGAGCTGTTGCCACGAGACCAGCAATGTCCCCATCGCCACCAGGATCGCGAACGTCAGGTTGGTCGACATGAACTTGTTGATCTGATAGGCGCCGAGCTCCATCTCGGCCGGCAGGATCCTGGTCAGCTTCAGCGCCACCGCGGCGATGATCATCATGATCGGTCCCGGGATGCCGGTGAGCGGCGCGAGGACCATGCCGAGCACGAACAGGCCGCACGACAGCACCATACCGGCGCCGAGCAGGCCGAGATCGATCGCCCGGTCCGGCCGCGCCTCGCCGAGAATGTCGTCGTCGCCCGTCTTGATCAGCATGCCCTTGCCGTTGAGGTCGCTCCGCCTCTCGCCGAGGCGAGCCAGCAGCCCTGCGCTGACGATCGCGACGACGTTGCCGAGCAATGCCGCCGGCACCATTTGCGCCACGAGATCGCCTTGCGGCCGATGCAGCATCTCCGAATAGGCGATGGACAGCGGCAGGACACCCTCCGCAAGTCCGCCCCCGACGATCGGAATGATGACGAAGAAGAACGTGTGGTTCGGGCTGTGGCCGAACAGAAGCCCCACGGCGATGCCCGCGCCGACGGCTGCGAGCGTGCCGACGAGGAGCGGAACGAACATGCGAATGAAGCCCTGAACCAGAACGCGGTAGGGCATGCCGAGGATCGAACCCGCGACAAGACAGGCGATGAAGAAGTACTGAAAGTTGGCCGTGCGGAACGTGGTCGCGATCGCCTTCAGGGCAACCTCGGGCATCAAGCCGTAGCTCACCAGGGCCGAAGGCACGAACAGGCAGAGGATCGCCGTACCGCCGATCTGCTTCAGGACCGGGATGGTCTGGCCAAGCTTGCCAAGCAGAAAGCCGAGCAGCATCAGAACCAATAGACCGCCAATGATGTCGTTCGGCAGCTTTCCGAAATAGACGGCAGCTCCGCAGACGAGTGCGGCGACGAGGTAGATGCCGATCGGCAATGGGCCGATCTTGAGACGAGCCAGAGTCGTTGCGGCGGCGGCCTCCGGCGCGTCAGCCGGGCTATATGTCGTGTCTACCAAGGGTCCCTCCACTGTTTTATCGTTGGTTCGCGGCACGACGGATCGCGCCGCGCCGAAATCGCGCCAGTCAGCCGATCCAGGGATTCTCCGCGCGATATCGCGCCTCGAAGGCGTGGATATCGTCGGCGAAGACCAGCGTGGACGCGATGAAATCGCGGCCCGTCAGGAACGCCTCCTTCCTCGCCAGCTCGATGTCGAACATGATCGAGCGGCGGCCGCGGTCGAACCGGATCGTCTGGGCCGCGAGGTCGATCGTGACTTCATTGCGCGAGCTGTCGGCCGCGACCTCGGCGAGTTCGGTCAGCACGAGGGGATCAAGCGAGATCGTCAGCAGACCGTTGTTGGCGCAATTGTCGTTGAAGATGCCGGCGAAGCTGGTGCCGATCAGCGCGCGAATGCCGAGTTGCTGGAGCCCCCAGACGGCGTGCTCGCGGCTCGACCCGCAGCCGAAATTCGGGCCGACCACGAGAAAGCAGGCGTCGCGATAACCGTCCTGATTGAGAACGAATTCCGGATTGGGCCGGCCGCCGCTGAAGCGCAGCAGATTGAAGGCCCCCTCGCCGAGGCCGCCACGGTCCACGCCCTTGAGGAACATCTTCGGCATAATGACGTCGGTGTCGACGTTCGGCGCCATCATCGGCGCGGCCGCGCCCGTGACCTGATCGAACGGGATCATTGACGCGATCCTTCCAGCAGAGATCGCACGTCGGTGATGTGTCCGGTGACGGCTGCCGCGGCCACCATTGCCGGGCTCATCAGATGCGTGCGCGCGCCCGGCCCCTGGCGGCCCTCGAAATTGCGGTTGGTCGAGGACGCGCACCGCTCTCCCGGCCTCAGCACGTCGTCATTCATCGCAAGGCACATCGAGCAGCCGGACTGCCGCCATTCGACCCCGGCATCGGTGAACACCTTGGCGAGCCCTTCCGCCTCGGCCTGCCCTCTGATCTGGCTCGAACCCGGCACCACGATCGCCCGCACGCCATCGGCGACGCGGCGGCCGCGAAAGATCTCGGCGGCATCGCGCAAATCCTCGATCCGCGAATTGGTGCAGGATCCGATGAAAGCGAAGTCGATCGGGACGGATTGAATAGGCAATCCGGGCGTGAGGCCCATATAGCTCAATGCGCGGCTTGCGGCCGCCTTGCGGTCGGGCGCGCTCTGCTGTGCAGGATCGGGAATGCTCTCGGTGACCGCGATCGCCTGGTCCGGACTGGTGCCCCAGGTCACCAGCGGCGCGACCTCGGACACATCGAGCGCGATCTCGCGATCGAACCGGGCGTCCGGGTCCGAGGCCAGGGTGAGCCAGTGCCTGGCCGCGCGCTCCCACATCTCACCTTTCGGCGCCCGCGGACGGCCCTTGAGATAATCCAGCACCTTCTGGTCCGGCGCGATCACGACGCCGCGCGCGCCCGCCTCGACGATCATGATCGACATCACGATCCGTCCCTCGACGCTCATGCCCGCGACGACGGGACCGCTGAATTCCACCGCGTATCCGGTCGCGCCGTCGGCACCAATGCGCCGGATGACCTCCATCACGATGTCCTTGGACGTGACGCCGAGCGGGAGACGACCGCTCAAGTCGATGCGCATCGTCTTGAGCCGGCGGTAGCGAACCGTCGAGGTCGCCAGATAGTGCTCGATATCGGATGTTCCGATGCCGTAGCCGAGGGCGCCGAACGCACCATAGGCCGTGCTGTGGCTGTCGCCGGCGGCAATCACCATGCCGGGCATGACGAGCCCCTGCTCCGGAGCAACCACATGCTCGATGCCCTGCCGGGGGTCGAGAATGTCGAAATACTCGATGCCGAAATCCCTGGCGTTCTCGGCGAAATAGTCGACCTGCCGCGCCGCCGCGCTGTCGGGCATCGCGCGGGTGCGGCGCGCGGCTGTGGGATTGACGTGGTCGACCACCATCAGCGCCGCTTTCGGATTCCAGACCTTGCGTCCAGCCGCACGCAGCCCCGCGAAGGCCTGCGGGCTGGTATATTCGTTGAGCACGGTGCGGTCGACATAGAGCAACACGAGCCCGGCATCATCGAGATTGCGGACGACATGGGCGTCGACCAGCTTGTCGTACAGCGTCCGCACGGCCATCGCGCTTTCCTCCGGAAAAATTCTTTCGCCCCACCGTGCCGCCCGCCACACTGGAAATCCAATGTCGTGTTCTGATATCATTATGCAAATCATGCATAAGCAATGCAGGGATGCAGGAGGGGCGTGCGATGGAGATCAACTGGCTGCATGATTTCATCGCGGTGGCGACCACGCGCAGCTTCTCGCGGGCAGCAGAGCAGCGCAATTGCTCGCAGCCGGCGCTGAGCCGCAGAATACAGGCGCTCGAGCTATGGACCGGCGCTGCGCTGCTTGATCGCACGACCCACAGCGTCAATCTCACGCCCGCCGGCGAAGGCTTTCGCGAGACGGCCGAGGACGTCCTGCGCCGGCTTTCCGCCGGTCGGCTCGACGCTCAGGAGAGAGCCCGCGGTGCATCCGACGTACTGAAGTTCGCTTCGACCAACGCGCTGTCGCTGACCTTCTTTCCCGATTGGCTGCGCGGCATCGAGACCAAGCTGTCGTTCGTTCCAAACGTGCAGCTCGTCGCCAATCACATGGAGGCCTGTGAACGGATATTGCTGGCTGGCGACGCGCATTTCCTGCTCTGCCATTTCCATCCGGCGGCGACCACGGCTTTGGCGCCGTCCCATTTCCGCTCGCTGCATGTCGGCAATGACAGGCTCGTCCCCGCCTCGGTGCCGGTTTCAGGCCGGAGCCGCAAACCGCGTTTCAGGCTCCCGGGTACGGCAGCCGCGCCGGTCCCGTTTCTGAGCTTCCGTCCTGAATCGGGCATGGGACGGATCCTCGAAGCCGTCCGCGCGACGTCTCCGCTCGACGTCAATCTGCGGACGACGTTCACCTCTCACCTGGCGAAGCTGCTGGTGACAATGGTCCAGGACGGCCGCGGCATGGCATGGCTGCCTGAAAGTCTGATCGCTCCTCAACTCGCCTCCGGCGAGATCGTCGCAGCGGGCGGGCCGGAATGGTGGGTGCCGATCGAAATCCACGTGTTCCGGCCGAAGCTTCGCTTGGCCCAGGCCGCAGAGGCGTTTTGGCAGCACATCGCGAAAAGCGGCCGTTAGCTCGGACAGGGCTGGGTCCAGGGACGAAGGACGGCGCGCCCCGTCCCCGCATGTTCACCCGCGCATAACTAGCGAAGCGCGCGCGCAGGTCTTATCAAGCTGCCGACTTCTTCTTCGGCTTCGGCTTGGTCGCCTTCGGCAGAACCGGCGCCTCCGGCGTGCCCTCGATCGAGGACAGGCGGCCGGCGGTGAACGTGTAGATGCCGGCGCGCGGACCGGTCGTCCACGTCACGACCGCAACGCGCCTGCCGGCGGCATCACCGGAGAGATTGACGTTCGAGGGCGCGCCGATGCCGCGCACTACGTCGCATTCGGTGTGGCCGAGCGCGACGGTGCCGCCCATGGGCGCCGGCGACGTCGTCGACGCATTGGCATCAGCCGGCCCGGGCGGCGGCGCCAAGCCAGGACAGCCCCCGTCGGCGCTGACCAGATCCTCGGCCCCAACCGGCCTGTCGGGGGTCAGCGGCGGCGACTCAATCGAGATGTTCCGGATGAAAAGGCGGCTGGGCGTACTGAACCACTGGGCGTCCCTGGAAAACAGATCGGTCCCACCCGAGCAGCCCGCGACCAGCGGGGCTACGGCAGCCAACACAATTATGAGCGAGCTGGGAAGCTTTTGATGTCGCACGATAAACTAAATTCCCCGCGTGAAGGACCGACCCTAAGCGATTGTCCCAACATCACTTTGCGGCACGAAGGTGACCAAAGCCATCATCGCCCGAAAAGTGCAAATTATCATTAATTGCGAGCGACCGCTAATTCCGCTTCTGCCATCGGCCCCGCTCGTCGGCCTGCCAATAGGTGACATCAAATCCCCGCGCCTTGCAATCCGTCCAGGCGCTGCGGGCAAACGCAAGCGCGTCCGGATCGTCGCCGTTGAACAGCAGCACCATGCGCTCATAGCCCTGTGCATCCTGCGGCAGCGCGGCGTTGTCGACGAGGAAGCGGACATTGGCGCCGTTCGGATTGTCCTCCTCGACCGCCAGCACGATCGGCTGATCGGCGGCGTCGTTCACCCGCCATGTCGCGTGCGGCAGAAAGGAATCGTCGCGATAGGTCCACAAGTGAGCGTCGAGCGCATCGGCGCGCTCCGGCGACGTCGACTGCACCACGACGCGCCAGCCGCGCTCGAGCGATTTCTCGAGAAGCGGCGGCAACACGTTCTCCACCGTCATGTTTTGCAGATGGTAGAACAGCACTTCAGTCATTTTGGGTCATTTGCGCTCGTAATGGTCGGCGACCAGACGGTCGAGCAAACGGACACCATAGCCGCTTCCCCAGCTCTGGTTGATGTCGGTCTTCGGCGCGCCCATGGCGGTGCCGGCGATGTCGAGATGCGCCCAGGGCGTGCCGTCGACGAAACGCTGGAGGAACTGTGCTGCGGTGATCGAGCCGCCATGGCGGCCGCCGGTGTTCTTCATGTCGGCGAACTGGGAATCGATCAGCTTGTCGTATTCGGGGCCGAGCGGCAGGCGCCAGACCTTTTCCCCGCTCTCGATGCCGGCCGCCAGCAGCCGCTCGGCAAGCTCGTCATTGTTGGAGAACATGCCGGCATACTCGGTGCCGAGCGCGACCACGATCGCGCCGGTCAACGTCGCCAGATCCACCATGAATTTCGGCTTCGTCTTCTTGGCGACGTACCAGAGCACATCGGCAAGCACCAGGCGGCCTTCCGCGTCGGTGTTGATGATCTCGATGGTCTGGCCCGACATCGAGGTGACGATGTCGCCCGGGCGCTGCGCGTTGCCGTCGGGCATGTTCTCGACGAGGCCGATGGCGCCGACGACGTTGGCCTTGGCCTTGCGTGCCGCGAGCGCATGCATCAGGCCGACGACGCAGGCAGCACCTCCCATGTCGCCCTTCATGTCCTCCATGCTGCCGGCCGGCTTGATCGAAATGCCGCCTGTGTCGAAGCAGACGCCCTTGCCGACGAAGGCAACCGGTGCCTCACCCTTCTTGCCGCCGTCCCAACGCATGATCACGGTGCGGCTCGGCCGCGCCGAGCCCTGGCCGACGCCAAGCAGCGCACCCATGCCGAGCTTGTCCATCGCCTTGACGTCGAGCACCTCGATCTTGACGCCGAGCTTGCGGAGCAGGCCGGCGCGGCGCGCGAACTCCTCGGGAAAAAGCACGTTCGGCGGCTCGTTGACGAGGTCGCGCGCGATGATCACGCCGTCCACGATCGCACCGGCCGATGCAAACGCCTTCTTCGCGGCCGCGGCATCCCCGACCGCGAGCGAGATGTCGGCGCGCGAGCCATCCTCCTCGCCGTCCTTCTTCTTGGTCTTGTAGCGGTCGAACTTGTAGGTGCGCAGCCGCAGGCCCGAGGCGATCGCGATCGCCTGCTCGCTCGTCATGGCACCATTGGGCAGTTCCGCCATGATGGTCATGGCCGCCGCCCCGGCGGCAAGCTTGCTCGCCGCCACGCCGCCGAATTTAAGGAAGTCGCTCGCCTTCAGGTCGACCGCCTTGCCGGCGCCGATCACGATCAGACGGGTGGCCTTCACCCCCTCCGGCGCCAGGATGTCCAGCGCCGCGCCGCTTTTGCCTTTGAAGGCGGCGGCGGAGGCCGCCCGCTTCACGAGTTCGGTAGCCCCGCCGAGCGCCTTGGCGGTCGCAGGGCCGAGCTTCAGGCTGTCGTCGCAGAACACGACCATGATGCCACGGACGGCAGCAGACAACGGGACGAAGCCGACCTTGATGGCATCGGACATGGGTAACTCCTCCAAAACATGGGCTTTTTGCCGATCGGCGGTCCCGGCCACGGGCCGGAGCTGAACGGCGATTCACTGAGCCAGCCGCACTATGGGCCACCGGCCCGGCAGATGCCAAGCACCCCCCGTGGCCGGGGGGCCACAACGAGGGAAATATTAACCATATATTGAGGGTGCCACGGGGCAGCCATTTTGTTGACGGATCAAAGGGATGGTAGTGAGAGTGTAAGCCGGCGGATGAGATGGTTGGCCGACCTTGGGGATCCCCTCGCGGGGATTGGTTGGACAGCCAGAATTCCGGCCGGCATTGGGGACTTGGTGGGATTCGTGCGGTAGCGCATGGGGTCAATCGACAGGTATATCTTCCGCACGACGCTCGCGTCGTTTGCGCTGGTCCTGGTCAGCCTCACGGGCGTGATCTGGATTACGCAGGCGTTGCGCGGCATCGACCTGATGACGAGCCAGGGTCAGACCATCCTGACCTTCCTCGGCATCACCAGCCTCGTCGTGCCGGCGCTGGTCCTGATCATTTCGCCGATCGCGCTGATGATCGCGATCTCGCACACCCTGAACAAGCTCGCGACCGATTCCGAGATCATCGTGATGAATGCCGCCGGCTTCTCGCCGTTCCGGCTGTTCTATCCGTTTTTCTACGCCACTTGCGTGGTGGCGCTGCTGGTCGCCTTCATCGCGGCCTATCTCGCCCCCGACGGCATGCGGCGGATCAAGCAGTGGGACGCCGAGATCACCGCCGACGTGCTCACCAACATCCTGCAGCCCGGCCGCTTCGCCCAGCTCGACAAGAACCTGACGATCCGGATTCGCGAACGCCAGCCCGGCGGCATCCTCGCCGGCATCTTCATCGACGACCGCCGTGATCCGAACGAGCGCGTCTCGATCGTCGCCGAGCACGGCGAAGTCGTGAAGAACGAAACCGG
Source organism: Bradyrhizobium nivariense (assembly GCF_029846695.2). NCBI lineage: Bacteria > Pseudomonadati > Pseudomonadota > Alphaproteobacteria > Hyphomicrobiales > Nitrobacteraceae > Bradyrhizobium > Bradyrhizobium nivariense. The sequence goes on from NZ_JARWCR020000032.1 coordinate 69,702, forward strand.
GTCGTTCCTGGTGCTGGAGACCGGCAATCTCCAGCGCTTCGAGGCCGGCAAGCGCGATCCCGCGCTGGTGGCGTTCGGCCGCTACGGCTTCGACATGTCGAAATTCTCGGGCCAGGGCCGCGACGTCACCCTCGGCATCCGCGAGCGTTATCTCTGGGAGCTGCTCTCGCCGTCCGAGGACGATCCCGTCTACAAGCAGATTCCCGGCCAGTTCCGCTCGGCCTTGCATGACAGCCTGTTGGCGCCGATCTATCCGTTCGCCTTTGCCGTGCTGACCTTCGCGTTTCTGGGTGCGCCTCGCACCACGCGCCAGAGTCGCAATTTCTCGATCGGCTCCTCGATCCTCGCGGTGTTCGGCCTGCGCATGGCCGGCTTCGCCTGCTCGGTGATGGCGGTGAAATCGCCGGGCGCGGTGCTGGTCCAATATGCGATGGTCATTGGTGCCATCGGCATCGGGCTGGCGATCATCATCGGCGGCCTCGTGGTCGAACCGCCGCCGCGCCTCATGGAGGCCATCAACAGGTCGAACGCGCGCATCGCGCGGCTGTTCGGACGGCCGGCTACCGCATGAGCATGCTCACCAACACACTCGGGCGCTATTTCGCCGGCCGTTTCGTGGTCGCGGCGCTCGGCGTGTTCGCCAGCATTTTCCTGCTGCTGGTGCTGGTCGATTACATCGAGATGGTGCGCAAGACCTCAGGCCTTGCATCCGCCTCCGCGGTCATGGTGGCCGAGACCTCGCTGTTCCGCGTGCCGCAGCTTCTGGAGAAGCTGACGCCGTTCTGCATGCTGATCGGCGCCATGACCTGCTATCTCGCCCTCTCCCGCCGGCTCGAGCTCGTGGTCGCGCGCGCCGCCGGCGTCTCCGCATGGCAATTCATCTCGCCGGCGCTCGGCAGCGCGCTCCTGATCGGAGTAATCGCCACCGTCGCCTACAATCCGATGTCGGCCAATCTGCGCGAGCTCTCCAAGCGCATGGAAGCCGAGCTGTTCGGCTCGTCGCCCGGCGGCGGCATCCAGGACGCTTCGGGCTTCTGGCTCAATCAGGTCACCAATGACGGCCAGACCATCATCAACGCGGCGCGCAGCGAGCAGCAGGGCGTCCGGCTCACGGGGCTGACGCTGTTCCGGTTCGACACGGAGCAACACTTCAAGGAACGAGTCGAGGCGCGCGAGGCGACGCTCGATACCGGCCGTTGGCTGTTCAGGGGCGTCCGCCGCTTCTCGCTGGATTCGCCGCCGATCGACCAGGCCAGCCTGGAGATTCCGACGACGCTGACCGAGGCGCAGGTCCGCAACAGCTTTTCCACACCCGAGACTGTGTCCTTTTGGCAACTACCGAGCTACATCCGTTCCTCCGAAAGCTCTGGCTTCGCGACAGCCGGATACCGACTCCAGTATCAGAAGCTTCTGGCGCAGCCGTTTTTGCTTGCGGCAATGGTGATGCTCGCGGCCTCCGTGTCGTTGCGCTTCTTCCGGATGGGCGGCGTACAGAAGATGGTTTTGAGTGGCGTGGGCGCAGGCTTTCTGCTCTACGTTCTGTCGAAAGTGACTGAAGATTTGAGCAAGGCTGAGTTGATGCATCCGATCGCTGCGGCGTGGTTGCCCGTAGTAGTGGGCGGCCTCACCGGCTTTTTGGCCTTGCTGTATCAGGAGGACGGATAGTGACGGCCGTCCACCGAGGACCCGTGTCTCGTTTGACGCGGCGCATATTGGTGCGCGCGAACGGGTGTGGCTTGTCCATTCGCAGGTTCCTGCTTGCTGTCGCCGCCGTGGCATCGCTCGGTGGCCTGATCGACGTTGCCGCCGTGGCGCCGGCCTCCGCCCAAAGCTTCACCTACAATCCGCTGCCGCCGCGTCCGAAGCCGCCGAAGGCCGCCAACGACAACCAGATGCTGGTTCAGGCGACCGAGGTCGACTACGACTACAACAATTCGCGCGTCTCCGCGGTCGGCAACGTCCAGCTGTTCTACAACGGCACCAGCGTCGAGGCCGACAAGGTCATCTACGACCAGAAGACCAAGCGGCTCCATGCCGAAGGCAACATCCGCATGACGGATGCCGACGGCAAGATCACCTATGCCGAGATCATGGATCTCTCCGACGACTACCGTGACGGTTTCGTCGATTCGCTGCGCGTGGACACGGCCGACCAGACCCGCATGGCGGCGAGCCGCGCCGACCGCTCCAGCGGCAACTACACGGTGTTCGAGAACGGCGTCTACACGGCCTGCGCGCCGTGCAAGGACGATCCGAAGAAGCCGCCGCTGTGGCAGGTCAAGGGTGCGCGCATCATCCACGACCAGCAGGAGAAGATGCTGTATTTCGAGACCGCGCAGCTCGAATTCTTCGGCGTGCCGCTCGCCTACATGCCGTATTTCTCGACGCCCGACCCGACCGTGAAGCGCAAGACCGGCTTCCTGATGCCGGGCTTCACGTCGAACACGCCGTTCGGCTACGGCGTCGAAGTGCCGTTCTACTGGGCGATCGCGCCCGATATGGACGCGACCTTCAGCCCGCGCATCACGTCCAAGCAGGGCGTGCTGTTCCAGGCCGAGTTCCGCCAGCGCCTGATGGACGGCGCCTATCAGGTCCGCGTCTACGGCATCGACCAGCTCGATCCGAGCGCGCTCGCTGGCCAGCCGGGCGACCGCCAGTTCCGCGGCGCGGTCGACACCAAGGGCCAGTTTGCGCTGAACGACAAGTGGGTCTGGGGTTGGGACGGCGTCCTGATGTCCGACTACTATTTCTTCTCGGACTATCGGTTGTCGCAGTACCGCGATCCGCTGGGCTCGTTCCTGTATCTACCGACCGACGCGCTGTCGCAGCTCTATCTGACCGGCGTCGGCAATCGCAGCTTCTTCGACGCGCGCACGATGTACTGGCTGAGCTACTCGGGCAACCAGAGCCAGGTGCCGGTCGTCTATCCCGTGATCGACTACTCGAACGTGCTGAACTATCCGGTGTTCGGCGGCGAGTTCAGCTACAAGACCAATTTCGTGAATCTGTCGCGTGATGCCGCGGTGTTCGATCCGATCACGACGCTCGCCAACACCAACAGCCTGTGCACGACGGCGTCGGCCGATCCGCTGGCGCGCACGCCGTCGCAGTGCCTGCTGCGCGGCTTCCCGGGCACCTACACCCGCCTGACGGCCGAGGCGCAGTGGCGCAAGTCCTACACCGATCCGTTCGGTGAAATCTGGACGCCGTTCGCCATTCTCCGCGCCGATGCGATCAACTCCTCGGTCTCCAACCAGCCGGGCGTGTCGAACTTTCTTCCTGTCGGCGACACCCAGGCGTTCCGCCTGATGCCGACCGTGGGCCTCGAATACCGCTACCCCTTCATCAACATTCAGCCCTGGGGCTCGACCACCGTCGAGCCGATCGCGCAGATCATCATCCGGCCGAACGAGACCTATGCCGGCAAGCTCCCCAACGAGGACGCGCAGAGCATGGTGTTCGACGCCTCGAACCTGTTCAGCGTCGACAAGTTCTCCGGCTACGACCGCGTCGAGGGCGGCGGCCGCGCCAATGTCGGCGTGCAGTCCACCACGCAGTTCGACAGGGGTGGCGCCGTCAAGGTGCTGTTCGGCCAGTCCTACCAGCTGTTCGGCATGAACTCCTACGCAGTCCAGGACTCCATCAACACCGGCCTGGATTCCGGCCTGCAAAAGCCGCGCTCCGACTATGTGGCGAGCGCCGCCTACTCGCCCAACAGCACCTATACGTTCAGCGTCCGCTCCCGCATGGACGAGCAGACCTGGAACGTCCAGCGCTTCGAGGCGGAAGGCCGCGCCAACTTCAATCGCTGGTCGATCAGCATGATTTACGGCAATTACGCGGCCCAGCCGGAGCTTGGCTATCTGACCCGCCGCGAGGGCATCCTGACCTCGGGCTCGATCAAGGTCGCGACCAATTGGGTGGTCTCGGGCTCGGCGCGCTGGGACCTGGAGGCCAACAAGATCAACCAGTATGTGCTCGGTGCCGGCTATGTCGACGATTGTTTCGTGCTCGGCTTGAACTATGTAACTTCATATAGCTATTCCGCGGGTTCGACGCCGCCCGTGCTGAACCACGCGTTCATGTTCCAGATCGGCCTGCGCACGCTGGCGACCACATCGACGACCAGCAGTACCGGCGGCGGCCTCCAGTGATCAGTTTGAAGGTGCCGGCTGCGTGTTCCCGATCGCAGGTTCACCGCGGCTGACATGCGAGCGAGAAATATGACGATTCCGTTGCCTGTCTTCCGCCTCCTCCTCGTCCTCGCCGCCCTGCTGCTGGCCGGCACGCCGTCGCGCGCGCAGAACATCGTCGTGATGGTCAACGGCGACCCCATCACCGATTTCGATATCGAGCAGCGCTCCAAGCTCGACCAGTTGACGACGCAGAAGGTGCCCGCCCGTCAGGACGTCATCAACGAGCTGATCGACGACAGGGTGAAGATGAAGGAAGGCAAGAAATACGGCGTCGACCCCGGCATCTCCGACATCAACCAGTCCTACGAGGGCATGGCGCAGCGCATGCGCATCTCGCCGGACCAGCTCACCAAGTCGCTCGAGGTCAAGGGCGTCCGCCCCGAAACCCTGAAGGGCCGCATGAAGGCCGAGATGGTTTGGACGAGCCTCGTGCGCGGCCGCTTCAAGGAGAAGCTGATGGTCGGCGAGAAGGACGTCGCCGACAAGGTGCGGGAAGGCGGCAACGAGAAGCTCCAGATCGAGGGCACCGAATACAAGATGCAGCCGATCGTGCTGATCGTGCCGCGCGGCTCGTCGCCGGCGTTCCTGGAGACGCGGCATAAGGAAGCCGAGCAATATCGCTCGCGCGTCGGAAGCTGCGAAGAAGCCAATTCGTTGTTCCGCTCCACGCCGAACGCCACCATCCGCGACGCCGTCACCAAGACCACCGCGGAATTGCCCGAGGCGCTGCGCAAGGTGCTCGACGACACGCCGATCGGCCATCTGACCGCGCCCGAAACGACCAAGGCGGGCATCGAGATGGTGGTGCTGTGCTCGCGCAAGCCGACCGTGATCGACACGCCGAAGAAGCGCGAGATCCGCGAGAAGATGTACTCGGAGAAATACGAGAAGACCCAGAAGGCCTATCTCGAAGAGCTCCGCAAGGCGGCGATGATCGAATATCGCAACCGCTGATGGCCAAGCACCCTGCCAAGCCCCTCGCCCTGACCCTGGGAGAGCCAGCCGGCATCGGACCCGACATCACCATCGCAGCCTGGCTCAGGCGCCGCGAACTGGACCTGCCCGCCTTCTATCTGCTCGGCGACGAGGCGCTGATCGCCCGCCGCGCCAAAGCGCTCGGCGCCGACGTCAGGATCGCTTCGGTGAGCGCCAGCGAGGCCGAATCCGTCTTCGCCGAGGCCCTGCCGGTGGTTGCGACCGGCGAGCGCGCGAGCGCCGAGCCCGGCAAGCCCGACGCATCGAGCGCACCGGCCGCTCTCGCCTCGATCCGCCAGGCGGTCACTGACGTCCGCGAGGGCCGCGCCGGCGCCGTCGTCACCAACCCGATCGCCAAGAGCGTGCTCTATCGCGCCGGCTTCCGCCATCCCGGCCACACCGAATTCCTCGCCGAGCTCGCCGCAGAGGACGGCCACGTGCCGCAGCCGGTGATGATGCTGTGGTCGCCGCGGCTCGCCGTGGTGCCCGTGACCATCCACGTCTCGCTGCGCGATGCGCTGGCTCAGCTCACCAGCGAGCTGATCGTCTCGACCGTGCGCATCGTCGCAACCGAGCTCGAATCCCGCTTCGGCATCTCGAATCCGCGCATCGCGATCTCCGGCCTCAATCCGCACGCAGGCGAGGACGGCTCGCTCGGCCATGAGGAGCAGACCGTGATCGCGCCGGCGCTCAAGGCGTTGCGCAGCGACGGCATCGAGGCGAAGGGACCGCTCCCTGCCGACACCATGTTTCACGAAGCCGCGCGAAACACCTATGACTGCGCCGTCTGCATGTACCACGACCAGGCGCTGATCCCGATCAAGACGGTGGCCTTCGACGACGCGGTCAACGTCACGCTCGGCCTGCCCTTCATCCGCACCTCGCCCGACCACGGCACCGCCTTCGACATCGCCGGCACCGGCAAGGCCAATCCGGCAAGCCTGATCGCCGCCTTGAGGCTTGCGAGCCGGATGGCGGCTGCGAACATCCGATGAGCGCGATCGACGACCTCCCGCCGCTTCGCGAGGTCATTCGCCAGCACGCGCTGTCGGCGCGCAAATCGCTCGGCCAGAACTTCCTCCTCGACCTCAACCTCACCGCGCGCATCGCGCGTGCGGCGGCTCCGCTCGAGGACTCCACCATCGTCGAGATCGGCCCCGGCCCGGGCGGGCTGACGCGCGCTTTGCTCGCACTCGGCGCCAGACGCGTCATCGCCATCGAGCATGACGAGCGCGCGATTCCTGCCTTGCAGGATATTTCCGCGCGCTATCCCGGTCGTCTCGAGATCGTGCATGGCGATGCCATGACCTTCGACCCGCGCCCGCTGCTATCAGGCGAAAGAGCAAAAATCGTCGCGAACCTGCCCTACAACATCGCGACCCCGCTTCTGATCGGCTGGCTGACCACCGAGCCCTGGCCGCCCTGGTACGACATGATGGTCTTGATGTTCCAGCGCGAGGTCGGCGAGCGCATCGTGGCGCGCGAGACCGAGGAGGCCTATGGCCGTCTCGGCGTGCTCGCCAATTGGCGAGCGGAGACGAAAATCCTGTTCGACATTGCGCCGTCCGCCTTCGTGCCACCGCCGAAGGTCACGTCTTCGGTGGTGCGACTGATACCGCGCGAAAAGCCTCTCGCCTGCGATCGCAAGCTGCTCGAACAGGTCGCAGCCGCCGCCTTCGGCCAGCGCCGCAAGATGCTGCGCCAGAGCCTGAAGTCGCTGGGCGCCGATCCCGCGCGGCTTGCGCATGCTGCCGACGTCGATGCGACGCGGCGCGCGGAGACCATTCCGATCTCCGGCTTTGTTGCCATGGCGCGTGAATTGGCCAATATACGAAGCGAAACAGAAAGATAATTTCGGAGGAAGAAATATGGCGTTGATGCGTCGGCAGTCCCTGGTCAAGTTCGATGCGCCGCTGTGCGAGACCATCGTCGACACGCCAAAACCGCAAGGACGCGAGGTGCTGGTGCGCATCGAGCGCTGCGGCCTCTGCCACTCCGATCTGCACATCCAGGACGGTTACGCCGATCTCGGAGGCGGCAAGAAGCTCGACACCACGCGCGGCATGACGCTGCCCTTCACGCTCGGCCACGAGATCGCGGGCGTGGTCGACGAAGTCGGCCCGGACGTGCCCGCCGGTCTCGTCGGTAGCAGGAAGGCCGTGTTTCCGTGGATCGGCTGCGGCCAGTGCCGCGACTGCGCCAATGGCGACGAGAACCTCTGCGCCAAACAACGCTTCCTCGGCGTCTCCATCGACGGCGGCTTCGCCACCCACGTGCTGGTGCCCGACGCGAAATATTTGCTCGATTACGATCCCCTGCCCGTCAACCAGGCCGCGACCTTGATGTGCTCCGGCGTCACCGCCTACGGCGCGCTCAAGCGCCTGGTCGACCGTCCGCGCCAGCGCAATCTCCTGCTGATCGGCCTCGGCGGCGTCGGCATGATGGGCCTTTCCTTTGCAGAGGCCATGTTCAAGCAGCCGATCACGGTCGCCGACCTCAGCAGCGCCGCGCGCGAGACCGCGCTGAAGAACGGCGCGGCGGTGGCCTACGATCCGGCCGAGCCCGACGTGATCAAGCGCATCCTCAAGGAGACCGAGGGCGGCTTCGACGAGATCGTCGATTTCGCCGGCAACGAGAAGTCCATGGCCTTCGCAGTCGCCGTCGCCGCGCGTGGCGGCAAGATCGTGGTCTCCGGGCTGATGGGCGGCCAGTTCACGCTGCCGATGGTGCAGTGGGTCTACAAGCGCATGACCATCGAGGGCTTCATGGTCGGCACGCTCACCGAGGCTCACGAGCTGATGGCGCTTGCCCGCGCCGGGAAGATCAAGCCGACGCCGATGCGCGAGGAGCCGATGGGCGAAGTCCAGACCTGGATCGACGAATTGCGCGCCGGCAAGGTCGTCGGCCGCATCGTGCTGAAGAACTAAAGCATGATCCGGAAAAGTGCGAAGCGGTTTTCCGAAAAGATCATGCTCAAACATCAACCTAAAGCGCGATGATGATTCATCCTCATCTCATCGCGCTTTAGGACGCGGAAGAAGCGCGAGGCGACGGGATCGACATCTCGCCGCCCGCTTTAATCATCACGATAAATGCGAAATTGACGCAAGGTGCGGTTCCAAAGAGGGGAACCTAGCTTCTGCGAACTATTGTCCTCGCCAGCATTCTCCCTGGAATTCTGGTAGAATCATGCAGACCATTCGCCGCTTCCTGGCCGACGAGTCCGGCGCCACCGCGATCGAGTACGGCCTGATCGCGGCCGGCATCGCGCTTGCGATCATCGCCGTCGTCAACAATCTCGGCGCAACGCTGAAGCTGAAATTCGGCTCGATCAGCACCTCGCTGAAGTAACCCGGGCTGGTTCGCGGCACCCTGCCTGGCGCGCGGAACGTCGGCGGCCGCGCCGCGTTGGCAACGCATGTCCATTCGTTGCACCGTCGAAAGCGCATTCTTCATCGCCTGGAGCTTCCTGGAGCAGAGCGGAGAGCTCGGCCCTCCGGACGAGTCCGCGAACGTCCTTCTCGACGCCATCGAAGCCCAGCTCAGGACCGGCGAACGCCGGCAGTTGATGCTCGCCAACAAGGCGATCGACGCCTACCGCGCGCATGCGGAAAAAAGCCGGCCCGCGCACGACTGCGAAGCGCGCTTCGGGTGATGAACGTCCTCGCCGCCCTCGGGCCCGTCGGCCCGGCGGCGTTCGAGGTATCGGCCCGGCGGCCCGTCGGGCAGAGCGCACGGGGTACGGCGCTCGGCGACGGCATCGACCTTCATCTGATCGGCGCGGCCGCTGTCCTTGGGCAGCTCGTCGAGCTTGGCGTGAATCGCCCGGGTGTCGCGGTGCTAAAGCGCGATGAGATGAGGATGAATCATCATCGCGCTTTAGGTTGTTGTTTAGGCCCGCTGGATCACCAACGTCATGCCCCATGTCGCCAGCGTCGCGAACGAGTGCCATTCAAGCCCGTTGCCCAAAGTGATCCAGGCGATGCAATGGACCACGTGGACACCAAACGCGGCCGGCCGCGACCTGGCGACGCCGATCCCGGTGAGCCAGCCTTTTGGATCGGCAAGGGACATGCCCGCCAACTCGCGCCATGCACCGGCGTTCCAACGGATGCGCCCGCAGCGGATCAATAAAGGCGCGAACCGTCACCCTTGCGAACGGCGACGTCGTGACCCTTGGCCGTCATGCACTGCTTGTAGGCGAAGCCTTGGGCGTATGTCGCCTTGCGGGCCGAGAAGATCGCTTCCGTGGTGCCGGCCTGCGCAAGACAAGCGGCCCGCGCGCTGGCGTAGCCTTCCTTGCCGGCGGCTTGTGCCGACGAGACGGCGAGGCAAAGCACACCGGCTGCGATGATCAGAGTTCTCATTTTGATATTCCCCCAATATTCGCCGCCATGCGCGGCAACCAAGGAGCCAGCTAACCTGGCCCCCATCAAGTGCATAGCCCACCGGATGCGTGAAGCGAAGTGACGTGGATCACTCCACCCAAACTACGAGTTCACGACATGCCGAAAGAACCGCCTACGCGTGAGGACACCGGGGATGACGATCCCGAACGAGAGAAACGCCCGGCTTCATCGCGATTGAGCGAAGATAACTCGGTAAATCAGGTGCGCCTTCAACACGCAGCTCTCCGCTGAAGCCACCCACCTCACGGTATCCACCAAGGTCGTTGAAATAGAATCCCTGGACAATTTTTTCGTTGCGCTTGAAGACGACGCCAACGCGAAGGTCGACGAACGGCTTGGGATCATCGAACAAGACGACACGCGTACGGATCGCATCCAGCGTCTCACCAAAAGCCGAGTTTCCGGAAGCGACTTCATAAACACAAGATACGTCCGGCAAGGCGACCTCATCGATTCTGACACGAAATGAGCTTCGATATGGGACGAGCATCAGAAAAACATGGGTTGATCCTCTGAGCTCTTGAAGCATATTCCGAAGGTCGGTCGAGTTATCGCTCGCCACCGAGATGCAGCTACAGGTCAGCAGGACTGTTAGAACCCGCGCGAATCCAGAGAGCATCTTTGACACTAGTCTTCCAGCGCGCAGAATGGGTTCATCGGAGCGATACCCATCACTTGCTTCTATCCTCTTTTCCATAGCTCACCCAGGTGACCAGACCATGCTTGACCGGGTTGATGTAGACGTAGTCGACATGCCGGACGAAGTCGCCTTTATCCCGAATGGTGTGCTCCCCATAGCGGCGCTGCCAGATACCGCGTTCACCCTTTGCCGCCCGGTCCGAGGAAAGCCTCCGCTCCGCCAGATTGAGGGGGAAGAAGGAGGTGCCTCCGAGCACGTCTCTTAAGCCCCCGGGCCATCGTACCCCAGGGGCGGCAACCTTGAAATGTAGGGGGGACGCCAATCCACCGGTCATGATCTGACCCTTGTGGCATTGGCGCCATATCACGCAGGCCCAGAATTTATCGGGCCGCATGGTCTGCGGGAGGATGGACGAGCGGAGTTGGTGGCAGCCCCTCGCGACCCGTCGGGCAAAACACCTCGTCAATCCCTTCACACAAAAATATTGTCCTTTTCCGAATTTCGGATTTATGGCATACAGCCCGCATCCTGGCCCTGCCAAAGGGGCGTTCGCGATCGTCACGACATGCGGGCCGGGTGGCGGTGGACGCGGCAGCGTCGGCGCGGAGGGCGTGATGACAGGGCGGGCAACCGTGAGTCCTCACGCGACGCGGTACGACACGGCGCTGGAGAGCGGGCTTGTCGGTTGTCAGGGGTGAGCACACGCGAGCCCTCGACGATCGGGCGGGACCGTCCGCGGACGGAGAAGTCGTGTGGTCCTGACGCCCGGGGTCTGTGCGTCAAGCCTCGTGGTGATGTGGCGGCCCGACCGGGCGCGCGCATCAGCCATCGGCGGGGCGACGGGGGCAATAGTGCATCGCTCCCCGGGGAGAGCACGAAGGACACCGTTAAAACCATCCGCGCAGGGAAGGCCGGGCGATCGGCCACCCCATCGGTCCACCCCGTGTGCACTCTTGTAGCGCACGGACCAACGGGTGCCGCCGGCGCCCGGCCTTCCCTGCGCCCTTTGGCTTCAGAGAGCGCGAACGAAACCGTAAAGCTCGGGCGAAACGCGCCGCGAGAACGCGCAACCATGCCCCTTCCCGAACAGAATGTCGTACCGCTTTTCGCCCGGGCGCCGGGCTGGTAGATTGGCGCCACTGCTCTGAAGAATTTGGCTGTGGGGAATTTTGATGCGCGCGAGGATTTTCAATCGCGTTGGGGGGCTGGCGGTGCTGGTCGCAGCCCTGCTCGTCGTCGCCACGCTGCCGGCATCGGCCGAGAAGCGCATTGCGCTCGTGGTCGGCAACTCCGCCTACAAGAACATCACGCCGCTCGACAATCCCTCCAAGGACGCGAGCCTGATGGCAGAGACGCTTGGCCTGCTCGGCTTCACGCTGGTCGGCGGCCGCGCCCAGCTCGATCTCGACAAGGGCGCGATGGATCTTGCGGTGCAGAGCTTCGGGCGGCAGGTGCAGGGCGCCGATGTCGCGCTGTTCTATTATGCCGGCCACGGCGTGCAGGTCTCGGGCGCCAATTATCTCGTGCCGGTCGGCGCCAATCCGACCCGCGAGGCCGACGTCGACTTCCAGATGACCGACGTCAACCTCGTGCTGCGCCAGATGCAGGGATCGGGCACGCGCCTCAACCTCGTGATCCTGGACGCATGCCGCAACAACCCCTTCGGCTCACGCGGCCTGCGCGCGCCCGATGGCGGCCTTGCGCAGATGCGCGCGCCCGAGGGCACGCTGATCTCCTACGCGACGCAGCCCGGCAACGTCGCCCAGGACGGCAGCGACGGCCACAGCCCCTACACCAAGGCGTTGGCCGCGACGGTTCGGACCGCGGGCCTCGACGTGTTCCAGACCTTCAACCAGGTCGGCCTCGCGGTGAAGCGCGCCACATCCGGCGCGCAGCAGCCCTGGGTGTCGTCCTCGCCGATCGACGGCACCTTCTATTTCGTAGCCCCGACGCAAACCGCCCCACCACAGGTCGCCGCGATGCAGCCCGATCCGCTGCCGGCAGATCGGTTGCGCGCCGATCCGGACCGTGTGCCGCTGCGCGATGCCGCGCTGCTCAGTGAACTGAGCGAGCGGCTCTACGAGCTCAATTTCGATCCTGACACCACCGATGGACTGACCCGCGCGATCACAAAGCTCCAGCAGCGGATTTCCATGGCGCCGACGGGCGAAGCCACCGAAGGACTGCTGCTGCGGATGCGCAAGATAGAGGATCTGAAGCCATGGGGCTCGATCGTCTACGGCCCCGACGGCAGCAAATGGGGCATATCCTGGAACCACGCCTCGCGGCGCGCGGCGGTAGCCGATGCGCGCGGCAATTGCGCCGGCGCCAAATGTCCGATCGAGCTCTCCTTCTACGGAAGCCGCTGCGGCGCATTCGCGATCTCTGACAAGTCCTGGTCGCTGGTTCAGCGCGACAGCGTGCAACGCGCCAAAGACGCTGCGCTTGACGAGTGCGGCAAGGCTGGCAAAGCTTGCCGCATTATCGGATCCGTCTGTGCCGACGGCTCCGGCCGCTGATACCATTTTCATTTTGGATTCTTGCTCATGCGCAATGCCGTCATCCCTGCGATTGCCCTCGCCTTCTTGCTTTCCGCCGCCCTCGCCCCATCGTCCGCCATCGCGCAGTCCGGCAGCGCCGGCGGCTCGATCGGCAATGACGAGAAGTCGCTGTCCGGCTCGCGATCGGACCGTTCGGCCGAGCCGGCGCCCGCGGCACGTCGCAGCAAGCCGGCCGAGGAGCCGCGCAGCTCCTCGCGGCGCGGTGGCGGAGGTGGCGGCAGTTTCGACGGCGCCTGGATGGTCGTCAGCGTCGGCTGCGGCGGCACCACGTCCAGCGCGGTCGTGGTCTCCTCGGGCAAGGTCATCGGCCAAGGCGTCAGCGGTACTGTCAGCCCGAGCGGCGCGGTCAGCACCTTCGGTCAAGGCGAGGGCGTGACCTTCACCGGCTCCGGCCGCCTCGGTGCCCGTAGCGGCTCCGGAACCTTCCGCCGCTCGGACGGCTGCGGCGGAGCCTGGACCTCGAGCAAGCAATAGCAGCGAAAAAAGCCTGATTCCGCGGCGGAACGAACGCCGCCCAGGCCCGATTCAGGCCACATCCTCTCCGGATTTGCGGCTCATTGCCACCCAAGTCTTTGACGACAAAGGGAAGGTAACGAGTTGCGTCACGCGTAATCGGGAGACCAGGATGGGCAACCGCACCGCAAAGTTCATATCCGCCCTTGTGGGCAGCATCATTGCCGGGGCGCCACTGGCCGCCGTGTCGCAGAATGCACCGACGACACCGAGCACGGAAAATGCCGCGAGCGACTGCCTTGGCGCGCCGAAGGGCGCCGCGCCGCAGGGCCAGCATTGGCATTATCGCCTCGAGCGCGCGACCAAGCGGCAGTGCTGGTATCTGCGCGCCGAAGGCGGCAAGGCCACACAAACCGCCCAGGCTGCGCCCGATACGCCAACAGCAGATTCAGCCGTGCCGCAGCAGCACTCGGTGCAGGACGCGCGCGCCGAATATCTGATGACGCAGAGCATTGCCGCTGCGAAGACGCCGGCGGCGCCGACGCAACAGTCTGCGGGCCCCTCCGCTGACGCCAACGCGCAGCAGCCCGCCGTCGCCGCGCGCTGGCCCGACGCCTCCACGGCGTCCGCCGCGCCCGCAGCGCAGCCCTCGCCCGCACCTGTCGCGGCCGCCGCGCAGCCGAGCGCGAAGCCGGCGAAGTCCCCTGCTCCGATGGCTCTGGCCGCGGCAGACAGCACCGCCGACAAACCGACCGGCTCGCTCCAGATGCTGCTGCTCGTGATCGGCGGCGCGCTGGCGCTTGCCGGCATCCTCGCCAGCGTCATCTACCGCTTTGCCGGCGGGCGCACCCGCGTCCAGGCCGCCGACCATCACCGCGTCAACTGGGACAATTTCGAGCCGCACGATCACGACGACGGCCGCGCGCCCTGGCTCAACGCGGCGCCGGCCGGCGCACCGCGCGCTCAGCAGCCGCGCCCGGTGGATTTCGATGCCGTGCGTCCGCAGGCCGCGCAGCTCAAGACCGCACAGCTCGCCGCGATCGACCGCGAAATCGATGTGATCGACGAGCGCAACCCGCAAGCCCACGACGAGACCGACGACATATTCAACGGAGAATTCGAGATCGAGGCCGCAGCGCCGCGGCTCGCGGCCAACGACATCAATGACGAAGAGCCGGCCGATCGCGATGAGGATGTGGGAATCGAGGACGCCATCGACGTCGACGTGATCACGACGATGCTGGAACGGCTGGCGAAGGACGGGCCGCGACTGATGCAGCCTAGCCTTGAAGCTGACCTTGCAGACCGCGCACGAAGCCCACGAGGCCGGTCCGCCGCTCGCGCTTGAGGCGTTCGGCCTTCAGGATCGACTGCACCTCGGCGAAGGCCTCGTCGACGTCGTGGTTGATGACGATATAGTCGTACTCGGCCCAGTGGCTCATCTCGTGGCTGGCGCGGCTCATTCGCTTGCGGATCACCTCGTCGGAATCCTGCGCGCGCGAATGCAGCCGCTTCTCGAGATCGCCGGCCGAGGGCGGCAGGATGAACACGCTGACGACGTCGGCGCGCGCCTTCTCACGCAGTTGCTGCGTGCCCTGCCAGTCGATGTCGAACAGCACGTCCTGCCCCGCCGACAGCGCCGCCTCGACCGGCGCACGCGGCGTGCCGTAGCTGTTGTCGAACACCGTCGCCCATTCCAAGAGCTCGTCGCCCTTCACCATCGCCTCGAATCGGGGCTTGTCGAGGAACAGATAGTCGCGCCCGTCGACCTCGCCCGGCCGCATCGCGCGCGTGGTCGCCGACACCGACATTCGGAGGCCGGGCATGCGGTCGATCAGCAGACGCGACAGCGTCGTCTTGCCCGCGCCCGACGGCGAGGACAGCACGAACATCAATCCGCGCCGCTCGACACCGTCAGCTCCGTGACCGCCAATCGTCATCGATCACTCCAGATTCTGGACCTGCTCGCGGAACTGCTCGACCACATTCTTCATGGCGAGCCCCGTATTGGTCAGCTCGATGTCGTTCGACTTCGAGCAGCAGGTATTGACCTCGCGGTGAAACTCCTGCGCCAGGAAGTCGAGCTTGCGCCCAATCGCGCCACCCTTGCCGATCAGCTCGCGCGCCTGCGCGATGTGCGAGGCGATGCGGTCGAGCTCCTCGCGGATGTCGGCCCTGGTCGCGATCAGGATCGCCTCCTGCATCAGGCGGTCGGAATCGAAACGGTCGGAGGTGTCGAGGAGGCTGGCGATCTGCTCGGCGAGCCTCGCCTTGATCGCCTCGGGCTTGCGGCCGGGCGTGGCCTCGGCCTTTTTCGAAAGCTGCTCGACCTCGTCCACGCGCTGGATCAGGATCTGTCCCAGCGAGGTCCCCTCACGCTTGCGCATCTCGACCAGTTCGGCGAGCGCCTTGTCGAAGGCTTCGGCCACTGCAGCACGCGCGGCCTTGTCCTCTTCCTCGTCGCCCTCGGGCTCGGCCACCTCAATGACGCCCTTGATGGCCAAAAGCCCGTCGACGCTCGGCGCGACCGCATCGACCTTGCCGGCGATCACGGCGGCGGCTTTCAGGACGGCGTTGAGCACGTCCTCGTTGACGCGGACCGTGGTGGCGGCATTGGCGCGCTTGACGGTCAGATTGGCGTAGACGGTGCCGCGCGACAAAAGCTCGGCGGCGCGCTTTTTGGCGTGGGCCTCGAGCTCGTCGAACCCCTGCGGCAGCCGCACCCTGAGGTCAAAGCCCTTGGCGTTGACCGACTTCAATTCCCATTCGAACGTATACGGCCCGCTCGCGCCGTGGCTTCGGGCAAAGCCGGTCATGGACGACAACGCCATCAGGTCAATTTCTCCAGAAGCACGGGATTCGCGGGGCCATCAAGCCACGCGAATCTTAAGACTATTTTGCAGGAAAGTGGAATCCGCAAAGTCCCGCGGGCAGGTCTGCACCTCGCCTAGCGCTGGACCACCGGGGGCGAGGGTTGCACCGCGCCCTGCCGGGCCGGCGCGGGACCGGCGGGGCGAGCCGGCGGCTTCTTCTGCTGGTTGGGGCGCGCCGGCGTCGTCGCCGTCGGCGTATCGGCGGCGCTGGGCACCGCGGCGGCCGGCGGCTGCGCGTCCTCGGCCGGCTCGACCGTGTCGTTCTGGATCTGCTTTTCCATCGCGCGCAGCTTCACGACGTTCTTCTGGTGCGCGTCGTAGGTCTCGGTGAAGGCATGCCCGCCGGTGCCGTCGGCGACGAAATAGAGGTCGCGGGTGCGGGCCGGGTTGGCGGCGGCCTCGAGCGAGGCCCGGCCGGGGTTGGAGATCGGCCCCGGCGGCAGGCCCTCGATCACATAGGTGTTGTAGGGCGAGGGCTGCGTGATTTCGCTGCGCTTGATCGGACGGCCGAGCGTCCCCTTGCCGCCGACCAGGCCGTAGATGATCGTGGGATCGGACTGCAGCTTGATCCTCTGCTTCAGGCGGTTGACGAACACCGCGGCGACGCGGCTGCGCTCGTCCGGCTTGCCCGTTTCCTTCTCGACGATCGAGGCCAGCGTCACCAGTTGCTCCGGAGTCTTGACCGGAATGTCCTGACTGCGGCGCTCCCAGATCTCGGTCAGCACGCGCTTGTGCGCCTGCTGCATGCGCTGGACCACCTGGTCACGTGGGGTCCCGCGCGGGAACTTGTAGGTCTCGGGCAACAGCGTGCCTTCGCGCGGCAGCTCACGCACGCTGCCGGTGAAGATGTCGTTGTCGGACAGCCGCGCCACGATCTGCTCGGAGGTCAGGCCCTCCGGTATCGTCACGGCATGCTGCACCACCTTGCCCTCGACGATGGTGGCGATGACGTCGCGCAAGGATGCGTTCTTCTGGAACGAATATTCGCCGGGCTTGAGGTCCGAGCTTGCCTTCAACGCAGCGACGCTCGCAATGAACGCCCACGGATTGACGTCGGTCACGCCTTCCCGGTTCAGCGTCTCGGCGATGTCGCGCTTGCCCGCGCGCTGCGGGATGTTGACGATCTTGTCGTCCTTCAGCGGTCCCGGCGCCTCGAGCACCTGCCGGCCGTAATAGTACACGCCGCCCGCACCGATCATGGCGATCAGCAGCAGGGTGATGATGGCGTTGCCGACGATCACGAAGGGATTGCGCGCGCGGTCCGATCGCTTCGGCGGCGGCGGGACCTGCTCGGGCTCGAGCGCTGCCCGCGGACTCCGGGGCGAAATGGGCGGCCTTTCACTCATCGAAGCAACCTGAATCCTGCCGGTTCAATCGCGACCTGACAATCGCTTGCCGAGCCAAATGCACGCGCCCGCTTCCATGACTATCGCCGAATACGGCAAAACGGTGGATTCGTCGCAACAACAAACTAATGGACCAGACGACGGAGAATGACCGACGCGTTGGTACCGCCAAAACCAAAAGAATTCGACAACGCGACGTTGACCTCGCGCTTCTTCGCCTTATGCGGCACGAGATCGATCGCAGTCTCGACCGACGGATTGTCCAGGTTGATCGTCGGCGGCACGACATTATCGCGAATCGCGAGAATGGCGAAGATCGCCTCGATCGCGCCGGCCGCACCCAGGAGATGACCGGTCGACGACTTGGTCGAGGACATCGCGACCTTGGAGGCGGCATTGCCGAGCAGACGTTCGACCGCACCGAGCTCGATCTCGTCACCGAGCGGTGTCGAGGTGCCGTGCGCGTTGATGTAGTCGAGATCGGATGCCGTGAGGCCGGCGCGCTTGAGCGCCGCCGCCATGCTGCGGAAGCCGCCGTCGCCGTCGGGTGACGGCGAGGTGATGTGATAGGCATCGCCCGAGAGACCGTAGCCGATCACCTCGGCATAGATCTTCGCGCCGCGACGCTTGGCGTGTTCGAGCTCTTCCAGGACCAGGACGCCGGCGCCCTCGCCCATGACGAAGCCGTCCCGGTCCTTGTCGTAGGGACGCGAGGCCTTCTCGGGCGTTTCGTTGAAGGCTGTCGAGAGCGCGCGCGCGGCGTTGAAGCCGGCAATGCCGATGCGGCCGATCGGCGATTCCGCGCCGCCGGCAACCATGACGTCGGCATCGCCGAGCGCGATCAGGCGGGCGGCATCGCCGACCGCGTGAGCGCCGGTCGAGCAGGCCGTGACCACCGAATGGTTCGGCCCCTTCAGCCCATGCTTGATCGAGACATAGCCGGAGGCGAGATTGATCAGGCGGCCCGGAATGAAGAACGGCGAGACCCGGCGCGGCCCGCGTTCCTTCAGCAGGATCGCGGTGTCGGCGATGCCGTTGAGGCCGCCGATGCCGGACCCGATCATGGTGCCGGTGGCGCATTTGTCCTCTTCGGACTCGGGATGCCAGTTGGCATCGTCGAGCGCCTGGCCGGCTGCGGCCATGCCGAAGATGATGAAGTCGTCGACCTTGCGCTGGTCCTTGGGCTCCATCCAGATGTCGGCATTGAAAGTGTCGTTGGTACCGTCGCCGCGCACGACCGTGCAGCCGATCTTGGTCTGAAGATCGGAAACGTCGAAGCTCTCGATCCTGCGTGCACCGCTTTCGCCGTTGAGGATGCGCTTCCAGGTCGGCTCGACACCGCAGCCGAGTGGCGAAACCATGCCAAGACCCGTGACGACAACCCGCCTCATATCCGAAAACTCCGCATCGAAATATTCACGGCCAATAACAAGAAACCGGCTGACCGCTGTTGGGCGGTCCGTCCGGTTTCAATGTTGTCCCCGCGAAAATGAAAGAGCCTTAGCTCTTCGCGTTCTTCTCGAGAAACTTGGTGGCGTCGCCGACGGTGAGAATCGTTTCCGCGGCGTCGTCCGGAATCTCGCAGCCGAATTCCTCTTCGAACGCCATCACCAGCTCGACGGTGTCCAGACTGTCGGCGCCGAGGTCGTCGATGAAGCTCGCAGCATCGACAACCTTCTCGGGTTCAACACCAAGGTGTTCGACCACGATCTTCTTAACCCGCTCGCCAATCTCACTCATTGCATAACCTCGTGTTGTTCCCTGTAGACCCGACCCCCCGGGACGATACGAGCCGTCGTGGTCGTTGACTGCCTTCGCTTACGAACTTGATTTGGCCCCACCCTAACCGATGCAGGCCCGGCGAATGACGGCCAAGGCTCCGCATCGCCAATATACAGGGTTTCAAAAACCTGCAATGGCGTTCTTTGCCCATCCGTTGAAGGTCCGGTTATCATACTTCAATTGCCTTGACTACAAGCCTCATTTCGCTCCGGAAACGGCCGTTTGCCGCATCCGGCGCCGCCAAGGGGGCAGTGCGGGACGAGGCGTCAGATCATGGCCATGCCGCCGTTGACGTGGATGGTTTGGCCGGTGACGTAGGCTGCTTCGTTCGAACTGAGATAGACGGCGGCCGCCGCGATGTCCTCAGGCGTCCCCAGTCGGTTGGCCGGAACCTTGGTCAAAATCGTCTCGCGCTGCTTGTCGTTGAGCGCATCGGTCATCGGCGTCTTGATGAAGCCGGGGGCGATGCAATTCGCGGTGACGCCGCGCTTGGCGTATTCGGCACCCAACGTCTTGATCATGCCGATCAGGCCCGCCTTCGACGCGGTATAATTGCCCTGCCCCGGATTGCCGGTAACGCCGACCACCGAGGTGATGGCGATGATGCGGCCGAAGCGCTTGCGCATCATCAATTTGGTGGCGGCGCGGGCAAGCCGGAAGGTCGAGGTCAAATTGATGTTGATGACCTCCTCCCAATCCTCGTCACGGAGCTGCACGAAGAGATTGTCGCGGGTGATGCCGGCATTGGCGACGAGGATGTCGACCTGTCCCATTGCCGCTTCCGCAGCGGGCACCAGCGCCTCGACCTCGTCGGCCTTGGAGAGATTGCAGGGCAGCACATGGGTGCGCTCGCCGAGCTTGCCGGCAAGCTCATCCAGCACTTCCTTGCGCGTTCCCGAAATCGCGACGGTGGCGCCCTGCGCGTGCAGCGCCTGTGCGATCGCGCCGCCGATGCCGCCGGTCGCGCCGGTGACGAGCGCCTTTTTGCCAGTCAGATCGAACATCGATAATTCCTCCAAAGCACGATCCGGAAAAGTGCGCAGCGGTTTTCCGAAAAGATCGTGCGCAAACTAAAGAACTCGAGCGCGATGACGAAACATCGCGCTTCAGGCCTGCTTCGCAGCGGCCAATGCATCCCTGGCCGCGGCAATGTCGTTGGGACCACCGACCGCCACGCCGACGGCACCGTCTGCAATACGCTTGACGAGGCCGGTCAGCACCTTGCCGGCGCCGATCTCGAAGAAACGCGTGACGCCCTGGCCCGCCATATAGGCAACCGACTCGCGCCAGCGCACGGTGCCGGTGACCTGCTCGACCAGGCGGCGGCGAATCTCGTCGGGATCTGTGATCGCGCTCGCCAGCACGTTCGACACCAGCGGGGCCGCCGGCGCCTTGATCGTCACCTTGGCCAGCGCCTCGGCCATCGCGTCCGCAGCCGGCTGCATCAGCTTGCAATGGAACGGCGCAGACACCGGCAGCAACATCGCGCGCTTGGCGCCCTTGGTTTTGGCGATCTCGACGGCGCGATCGACCGCGGCCTTGTCGCCGGAGACCACCACTTGCCCGCCGCCATTGTCGTTGGCGGCCTGGCAGACCTGCCCCTGAGCGGCCTCGCCCGCGACCGCCATGGCGGCCTCGTAGTCGAGGCCGAGCAGAGCGGCCATCGCACCGGCGCCTACCGGCACGGCTTTTTGCATTGCGAGACCGCGGGTGCGAAGCAGCCGCGCGGCGTCGGAAATCGTCAGGCTGCCGGCCGCAGCCAGCGCCGAATATTCACCGAGGGAGTGGCCGGCGACGAAGGCCGCATCCCGCCCCACGGAAAACCCGGCTTCGGCCTCCAGCACGCGCAGGGTGGCGACAGACACCGCCATCAGGGCCGGCTGGGCGTTTTCGGTGAGCTGGAGGGTTTCGGCCGGACCTTCCCAGATGGTCGCTGTCAGCTTCTCCCCCAGCGCGGCGTCGACCTCGTCGAACACGGCGCGCGCCGCCGGAAAGGCGTCGGCCAGAGCCTTGCCCATGCCGACCGCCTGGGAACCCTGCCCCGGAAATGTGAATGCTGCCGTCATCGGCGCTCCCTGGATCGCTCGAGCAGTTGTCTTCGAACTGGCAGCCGACTACGTCCGGCCCGAGCCTTGGTTCCAGATCATGCCCCAAAGGGGGCCGTAGACAACTCCGGGGCTGCGCTGTCAAGCCGCGATGGGCTTTCCACGGGCGCCCGTCACAGGCATCGCGCCCAAAAGCCGTCCATTGCCGTGCAACCCATCGCGCCCGCCGCGAGCCGCCCACTGGCAAAGCGTTTACGCTGTCGGGAACTTGGTTCCCTCACTTAAGCCGCCTTCAACACGGCGCGCCTAGGTTGCCGCCATGGCAACCACGGTCACACAGACATCAACGGCCACTCCTGCGGGGCAACCCGAGCAATCGTGGCTTCCTTTGCAGGCCTGCGTCGACTGGCTGCTGGCCGGGCCACGTCCACAGCCCGACGACATCCACAACGAATTGCTCCAGCAGCGGACCAACAAGACCAGGACGCTGGTGGTGGCCGTGGCGGCATCGCTGCTGATCGCTTCACTTTCTGCCGCGCTGACCAGCGCTACCTGGGCCTATGCCTCATTCGCGCTAGGTTTAGCTCTGGACACAAAGAATCTCGATATGATTCAAGCTTGGGATGAAGATTCGTCCTGAGATTTTGGATCATTGGCCGGAGGTGAGTGCGCAGCTTCCGGCGGGTTTTGAC
>NZ_JARWCR020000033.1:0-91109 GCF_029846695.2 Bradyrhizobium nivariense
CCCCAAGACCCCTCACCCCAACACACGCCTGTCTTTCCCTTTTGCCATCACGCTTCTGCTCATCACAGCGGGCCTCTCCTGGTGGGGATGGTATGAATTCATCCGCTCGCCCTATCTCAGCCACGGGTTCATGACCCTCGATCTGCAATTCAGGCTTCCGGCCGGCACTATCCTGCCAGACGCCAAGGACGACGTGCGGATCGAAGTGGAGGAAGCGCAGAGACATGCGACCGCCGGACCGGCCGCGAATTGGCGCGCCCATGAAGGCGACCGCCCGGCGATCATCGCCTCCGCCTCGCTGACGTACAAGACGCGCCACCGCGCCGTTAGCCTGACGCTCCCGGGCCTTCCAACGCAAAGCTGGCCGATCGATCTTCCCTCCGATCCCGACCCGACGCCCGGCTATTCGCCCTGGCGCGCTGCGAGCGAACCATCACCTACGAAGATCGAGATGCAATTCCGGCTGAGCGCCGACCGCTGACGAGTGCGCGGCGCAGCTTCGAAACATTCAGACACATCACATCTGCGCGCGCCCGGCAGATGCCGCCAACATGTCCCGCGCGCGCCGCACTGTGGACGCATTCCGCCGCCCTTCTGTGAGGCGTGTCTGGGGGCACGGCGGTGCCGTGTTTGGACCAAACTTTCTAGGGGTATGACTGTGAAGAAGATTGTAATTGTCGTGGGTGCTACGCTTGCTCTGGTGACGGCCGCGAACGCTGCGGATCTGCCGCGTCGCCAGCCCGTTCCCGTCTATTCGGAGCAAGCGCCGATCGGCAAGATGCCGATTGGCAAGAGCCCGATTGGTAAGGCCCCGATCGGCAAGGCGCCCGGCCCCGTCGCGGCGCGCTACTGACGCGCAGCGAAATACGCGCAGAATCTGCGTGAGTGGCCGACAGTCCGGGGGCACAGCGTGACGAACAAACCTGATCGATCGGGATCCTGCATCCTCGCGGGATTCGCCCTCGCGGCGATGCTCGCGTGCACGACACTCTCGGCCTCGGCCCACGAAGCGAACAAGCGCGTTGCCGACGCAAATGCGCTTG
Organism: Bradyrhizobium nivariense; assembly: GCF_029846695.2. Lineage (NCBI taxonomy): Bacteria > Pseudomonadati > Pseudomonadota > Alphaproteobacteria > Hyphomicrobiales > Nitrobacteraceae > Bradyrhizobium > Bradyrhizobium nivariense. Next base: position 1,044 of record NZ_JARWCR020000033.1, read on the forward strand.
TCCCGGCCGACACCGGCTCGCGACCGGCGCCGCCATCGACGCGGCGCGCGGTCGCGCGCGCGGAGAAAGGCCCGTACTTTGTCGACTTCCGCGCCCGCACGGCCGCGAGCTGGGGCCATGCCTTCGTCTGGTACGGCAAGACCAGCGAGCGCGCCGTCGAGGTCGCGGGCCTGACGCCGTCCGGCGACACTCTTGCTTACGTGCTCGGCCACCTGACCTGGGTGCCGGCGGAGACCGGTGCGAGCTACGGCGATCTCGATCCCGACTATCTGACCGCGAACTACCGCGTCTATTTGAACGAAGCCGACGCCAAGCGCGTGTTCGCCTATATCAAGAAACTGCAGGCGAGCTCGCCGGTCTGGAACGCCGAGACCACCAATTGCACCGGCTTCATCGGCGACATCGCCGAGTACATGGGATTGAAGGTCCCGTACCGCTGGCAACGCCCGGAAAACTTCGTCAACAGCCTCAAGGACATGAACGGCGGCCGCCAGATGGTGCGGCTGTCGGCGGAGTAGCGGCGGTCACAATCGCTGTCATTGCCCGCGAAGGCGGGCAATCCAGTATTCGGAGACAGCGAGGCTGGAATCGAGGAGCCGCGACGTACTGGATACTCCCGCCTGTCGCCTACGCTAAAAGCTTCGGCGCCCCTGGACCTCAACCTCGGCGAAGCCTTGGCGTAGCCGGGTCGCGGGGTATGGCGACGGAATTGAGGAAGCACCTTGCCCGTCGGGCAAAACACCTCGCGCAAATTCCCACCCTCGCTTGTCAACCCGCCGCGCCAAAAATATTCCGCTTTACCGAAATTCTGATTTACCGTACACACGAACCACCCTGGCCCGAGACAAGGGGCGGATCGCGATCGTCACGAACTGCGGGCTGGGGTGCGATGGACGCGACGGCGTCGGGCGCGATCGGAATTGCAGGGCGGCTCTTGCCGTGAGCAGTTGCTCTCGCGCTTACGACACGATGCCGACAGCGTGTTCGCATGGCTTCGGGCGCGAGCACACGCCAGCTCTCGAAGTCCCAGCGAGGACGTGCGCGGACGGCCAAGTCGTGTGGTCCTGACGCCCGAATCCGGCGTCAAGTCTCGTGGTGGCGCTCTCTGCCCGACCGGGCGGTCGCCAGCAATCCGCGAGGCGACGGGGGCAATAGGGCTCGACTCCCCGGGGAGAGCGCGAAGTAAGCCGTAAACCATCGCGCAGGGAAGGCCGGGCGTTCGGCTGACCTGTGGTCCACCCCGTGTGCATTTTTTGGCGCACGGACCTTGCGGGTGCCAGCCGGCGCCCGGCCTTCCCTGCGCCCTTGTCACGACGAGGGCGACGCGATCGGGCAAAGCTCGGGCGAAATGCGCCGCGAGGAGGCGAAGGTGTGCTCATTTCAATGCACGTATCAACAGACGCTCTCGTGCCCCGGACGCAGCGCAGCGTCCCTTCGACGGTTCGCTGCAGAGCCGGGGCCCATCTTTCAGAGCGCTCGCTGGGCATGGGTCCCGGCTCTGCGCCGCAACGCTAAGAGGCGTTGCAGCGCGTCCGGGACAAGAGCCCGCCTCAATTATCCGCCCTGCGGAATCCCCCCACTCCTCGCATGATCGCCCCGCCTCCACCGCACGCCCTCCCAATAGACTTTTCCCGACCCGGGCGGCATCCTGCCGGCCATCAACCGATAAAAGAGCGCCACGAAGGCGGGGAAACAGAACATGTTGCAGACACGGTTCACCAAGCTCGTCGGCGTCGAGCACCCGATCGTCCAGGGCGGCATGCAATGGGTCGGGCGTGCCGAGCTGGTCGCCGCCGTCGCCAATGCCGGCGCGCTCGGGTTCATCACGGCGCTGACCCAGCCGACGCCGGAGGACCTCAGGAAGGAGATCGCGCGCTGCCGCGACCTCACCGACAAGCCGTTTGGCGTCAACCTCACCATCCTGCCTGCGATCAAGCCGCCGCCATATGCCGAATACCGCGCCGCCATCATCGAGAGCGGCATCACGGTGGTCGAAACCGCCGGCAACAAGCCGCAGGAGCATGTCGACGAGTTTAGGAAGCACGGCGTCAGGGTCGTGCACAAATGCACCAGCGTCCGTCACGGGCTCTCGGCCGAGCGCATGGGCGTCGACGCCATCTCGATCGACGGGTTCGAATGCGCCGGCCACCCCGGCGAGGACGACACCCCTGGCCTGATCCTGATCCCGGCCGCCGCCAACAAGATCAAGATCCCGATGATCGCTTCCGGCGGCTTCGCCGACGCCCGCGGCCTCGTCGCCGCGCTGGCGCTGGGCGCCGAAGGCATCAACATGGGCACGCGTTTCATGGCGACCAGGGAGAGCCCGATCCACCAGCTCATCAAGGAGAAGATCGTCGCCAACGACGAGCGCGAGACCGAGCTGATCTTCCGCACCATGCGCAACACCTCGCGCGTCGCCAGGAACGAGATCTCGACCAAGGTCGTTGCGATGGAGAAGGAAGGCGCCAAGTTCGAGGACATCCGCGAGCTCGTCGCCGGCCCCCGCGGCAAGATGGTCTATGCGACCGGCAACTCGGACGAAGGCATCTGGTCGGCCGGACAGGTGCAGGGCCTGATCCAGGACATCCCGAGCTGCGCCGAGCTCGTCTCCCGTATCGTGCGCGAAGCGGAGGCCATCATCCGCAGCCGGCTCGAAGGCATGATCGTTCATCCGACGGCGCAAGCTGCGGAATAATCACTGCAAGAAGCGAGAGCAATTCATGAAGGCTTACGTCTACGGCCCTGATGGCGCTACAATTTCCGACGTCGTTCAACCAAAACCTGAAGGCACGCAGGTGCTGGTCCGGGTCCGCGCCTGTGGCCTCAATCGCGCCGACACAGGCATGCGCAAGGGCCACGCCCATGGCGCCGCCGGCGGCACCGGCACCGTGCTCGGCATGGAATGGGCCGGCGAGGTCGCCGAGCTCGGACCGGATGCCAAGGGCGTGAAGGTCGGCGACCGCATCATGGGCTCGGGCGGCGCGGCGTTTGCCGAATACACGCTGGCCGATCACGGCCGGCTGTTCCGCGCGCCCTCGAACATGAACTTCGAGGACGCCGCCACCCTGCCCGTCGCGCTCGCGACCATGCACAACGCCGTCGTCACCATCGGCGGCGTGCAGCCCGGGCAGGCCGTGCTGATCCAGGGCGCAAGCTCCGGCGTCGGCCTGATGGCGATGCAGATCGCCAAGCTCAAGGGCGCCAGGCTCGTGATCGGCTCCTCGACCGATGCCGCTCGCCGCGGCCGACTGAAGGAGTATGGCGCCGATCTCGCGGTCGATTCCTCCGACCCCAAATGGGTCGACGAGGTGCTCAAGGCGACCGGCGGCGATGGCGTCGACCTCATCGTCGACCAGGTCTCGGGCAAGGTCGCCAACCAGAACCTCGCCGCGACCAAGGTCAAAGGCCGTATCGTTAATGTCGGCCGGCTCGGCGGCACCCATGCCGATTTCAACTTCGACCTGCACGCGGCGCGCCGCATCGACTATGTCGGCGTCACCTTCCGCACCCGCACCATCGAAGAGGTCCGCGAGATTTTCGAGGAGGTCCGCAAGGACATCTGGGCCGCGGTCGAGTCGCGAAAACTGCAGCTGCCGATCGACAGGGTGTTTGCTTTCGACGACATCGACAAGGCATTCGAGCACATGGAGGCGAACAAGCACCTCGGCAAGATCGTCGTGACGGTGTGAGGCGCCTTGAGGCGTGGGGCGCTGCGAAGCGAGAGCGACAGGACGCTCCTCTCTCCGTCGTCATGGCCGGCTTGACCCGGCCATCCACGTCTTCGCCACTCCGAAGAACGTGGATGCCCGGGACAAGCCCGGGCATGACGGGTCCCGCTCCTGCAAATCACTAGCGACTACACCTGTGGATCGTCGCTTGATGTTCACCCATGGGCTGCTAAATCCCGGTCATGACAGCCCAACACGACAAGACCTCGGTCGCGGCGATCTCGATCTTCGCCAGCGGCGGCATGGCGGCGGCCAAGTTCGCGGTCGGGATCGCGATCGGCTCGCTGGCGCTGATCTCCGAGGCGCTGCATTCCTCGATCGACCTGGTCGCCACCATCATCACCTGGGCGGTGGTGCGGGTGTCCGACAAGCCGGCGGACCACGAGCACCATTACGGCCACGGCAAGCTGGAAAGTATCTCCGCGCTCGGCGTCACCGCCCTGCTCTACGTGCTCGCCGGCGGAATCCTGGTCGAGTCCTACAGCCGGCTGCGCGAGGGAACCGCGCCGCCGACCATTTCGGCCGTACCGTTCGTGGTGCTGGTGATCGACATCGTCGTCAATCTCTGGCGCGCCCGCGCCCTGCACCGCGCCGCGCGGGAGACGCGAAGCCAGGCGCTCGCCGCCGACGCGCTGCATTTCGCCTCCGACGTGATGGGCTCATTCGCCGTGATCATCGGCCTGATCCTCGCCGCCCTCGGCTTCTGGTGGGGCGACGCGGCTGCAGCCGCCGCGGTCGCCGTGATGATCGCCCTGCTCGGCCTGCGCATGGCCGGCTCGACCGTGCAGACGCTGGTCGACCGCGCCCCTGAAGGCGCGCATGAGACCGCCACGGCCGCGATCCGCAGCGTGCCGGGCGTGATCGGCGTCGAGCGGCTACGCGTGCGCATGGTCGGTGCCACCATGTTTATCGATACCATCGCGAAGGTGCCGCGCACTTACCCCATCGATCGGGTCGAGGACATCAAGCGCAACGCGCAAGCAGCCGTCGAGAAGGCCTTCGGCGATACCGACCTCACCTTCACTGCGGTCCCCGTCGCGCGCGACAACGAGACCGTGCGCGATCGCATCATGGTGATCGCGCATAATACGGGACTAGCCATCCACCACGTCACGGTGCACGATCTCGGCGGCAAGCTGATCGTCAGCATCGACCTCGAGGTCGACGCCGGAATGCAGCTCGACGCCGCCCACGACGTCGCCAACACGCTGGAGCGCAACATCCAGGAGGAGTTCGGCGCGGACGTCGAGGTCGACGTCCACATCGAGCCGCTGGAACCGGAACTGCCGTTCGGGATCAACGCCGCGCCGGAACGGGTGCAGACCATCGCCGCCGCTCTGACGGAATATGCCGCCAGCGGCGAGATCCACGACATCCACAATGTCCGCGTCCGCAACACCGACGCCGGCGAGATCGTCAACTTCCACTGCCGCGCCGAGCCGTCGATGAGCGTGATCAAGGTGCACGAGCATGTCGACGCGATCGAGCGCGCGCTGCGGCGCGCGTTCCCCAGCGTGAAACGCGTGATCAGTCACGCCGAACCGCCGCGCGCGTGACAGAGAATGTGCGAGGAGTCACACGTTCCCGTTTCGGACTCGCCGCGCACGTGAGTTTGCGGACGCGCGATGCGCAAACTGCGCGTTGGATAAGAATAAATTCGCGTTAACGATTCGTTGACTCTCGACAGCCCGCGAAAACTGGATTCAAATCGGGCATGATTCGGAAGCGATGTGGGGCTGCTTCCGAGCTTCAGTTGCAAGCAGGTTTCCAGGGGGCCTAAGGCATGTCGCGTGCAGACGCCGCGAACGCGTGCGTCCAATCCGATTCGATCAAAGGATTGGCGCAATCGATCGCGAAACCTGCCTATCATCGGCTCCTGATCGCGGAGCCGGCGCTGCGCCGCGCCGTGCCGACGCTCATCATCGCGTTCCTGATCACGATCTGTCTCGGCGCATTCGTGCAGGTCGTCGATCAGACGCGCCAGAAGCGGCTGGTGATCCGCCGCGACATCTCGGCACTCGCCGACCTGCTCGCCGAGCGCATCGACCGCCTCACCTCCGCGCGACAGGAACGGCTGAAGAACATCGAGAGCCTGCCGACGCTGCTGCCCGACTTCATTCCGTCCTGGGGCACTGCCTCGGGCCGCCATGTCATCGTCACCTCGGCCGGAATCGATCGCCGCATCCTCGCCCGCATCCCGGTCGACAGCGATCCCTCCGGCAACGACCGTCTGCTCGACGCGATCACGACCGCGCAACTGCTCGCGGCGCCGCCGCGCGACGGCAACATCTCCGAGATGACGCTGCCGAACGGCAACGCCGCGATCGCGACCTCGCGGCAGATCAAGTCGCTGCCCGGCTTCGTCACCGTGATCCAGGAGCGCAACGAGCCGATCTGGGGCTCGGACGCCGCGCTCTCGGTGACGCTGTCGGCCACCACCGGCTTCGTCGTCCTGATCCTCGGCTTCGCCTTCCACTGGCAGTCCACCCGAGCCCGCGAAGGCGACCTGATCAACGACGCCGTGCGCGGCCGGATCGACACCGCGCTCAACCGCGGCCGCTGCGGGCTGTGGGACTGGGACCTGTCGCGCGGCCGCATCTTCTGGTCGCAGTCGATGTTTTCGATGCTCGGCCTCGACGGCCGCAACGAGCTCCTCACCTTCGGCGAGGTCAACGCGCTGGTGAAGTCCGACGACATCGACCTGTTCGAGATCGCCGACCAGCTCATCTCCGGGAAGATCGACCACATCGACCAGACCTTCCGCATGCAGCATGTCGACGGCCACTGGATCTGGCTCCGCGTCCGCTGCGAAAAGACCAGCGGCGCGACCGACTCCAGCGTTCACCTGATCGGGATCGCCGTCGACATCACCGAGCAGAAGAGCCTTGCCGAGCGGACCGTGGAAGCCGATTTGCGCCTGCGCGACGCGATCGAGACCATTCCCGAAGCCTTCGTGCTGTGGGACGCGAGCGACCGCCTGGTGCTCTGCAACTCGCACTTCCAGCGGCTGCACAAGCTGCCCGACTCAGCCGTCATCCCCGGCACCTCCTACGAGACCGTGCTCGAGGTCGGCCGCATGCCGGAGGTGCGCACCCGCCACAACGAGACCGCGAGCCAGGGGCCTGGCGCGCGCACCTTCGAGGCGCAGCTCGACGACGGCAGCTGGCTGCACATCAGCGAGCGCCGCACCAAGGACGGCGGCTACGTCTCGGTCGGCACCGACATCACCCGCATCAAGGAGCACGAGCAGAAGCTGGTCGACAACGATTTGCGCCTGCGCGCCACCGTCATCGACCTGAAGCGCTCGCAGGCAGCCCTGGAGCGCCAGGCGGGCGAGCTCGCCGATCTCGCCGAGAAATACCAGCGCGAGAAGACCCGCGCCGAGGAAGCCAACCAGACCAAGTCGAAATTCCTCGCCAATATGAGCCACGAGCTGCGCACGCCGCTGAACGCGATCATCGGCTTCTCCGAGATCATGGGCTCGGGCATGTTCGGCGAACTCGGCTCGGAAAAGTACCAGGAATACTGCCACGACATCCTGACCAGCGGGCATTACCTGCTCGAAGTCATCAACGACATCCTCGACATGTCCAAGATCGAGGCCGGCCGCATGAAGCTCGACATGGAAGAGCTCGACCTGGCGCAGACGCTGGCGGAATCCTTGCGGGTCGTCACCGGCCGCGCGCAGGACAAGCACCTGACGCTCGACGCCGACATCGCAAAATCCATCGCCGTCGTCGCCGACCGCCGCGCCACCAAGCAGATCATCGTCAACCTGCTCTCCAACGCCGTGAAGTTCACGCCGGACGGGGGACGCATCGTGGTGCGCAGCCGGCAGTTCGACGACAGGATCGTGCTGATGATCGCCGACACCGGCATCGGCATCGCGCCGCATTCGCTGGCGCGGCTCGGCCGCCCCTTCGAGCAGGTCGAGAGCCAGCTCACCAAGACCTATCACGGCTCGGGACTGGGGCTTGCGATCGCCCGCTCGCTGGCGCAGCTCCATGGCGGCTCGATGCGGCTGCGCTCCAAGCTCGAAGTCGGCACCGTCGTGCGCGTGACCCTGCCCCGCGACGCGATCAAGGCGGCGTCCGGGATATCGGCGGCGGCCTGAATCCTACATTTGCAGCGACGGCGCGACTTCCCGCGCGACATTGACCAGCGCCGCAATCAGCGGCGTCATCGGATCACGCTGCGGGATCACCATGCCGATGCTGTAATTGACATCGGGATCGGTGATCGGGATCGAGCGCACCGTATCGGAAAGGCCGAGCGTCTCGGCAAGCTTGGCCGGCATCACGCTGGCCCAGCGTCCCGTCTTCACATGCGTGAACAGCACGAGCAGCGAATTCGAGGTCAAGGTCGGCGTCGCCTCCGCGCCGACCGAACGTAACGCACGGTCGATGATCCGGCGGTTCTGCATGTCGGGCGTGAGCAGGCACAGCGGCACTTGCCCGACCTCCTCCCACGTCACCGTCTCCCGATCGCCGAACATTCCATCCGGCGCGGTGAGCAGACGATAGCTCTCGTTGTAGAGCGGAATGGTGCGCACCTTGCCGATCGGCTCGTTCTCGATATAGGTCAGCCCCGCATCCACCTCGAGATTCTCGAGCAGCCCCAGCACCTCGGACGAGGTGGTGGACCGGATACTGAAGCGCACCTCGGGATGCCTGGCGCGGAACGGCGTCGTCAGCGCGGCGACCATGCCGAGCACGGTCGGGATCGCGGCAATACGGATCTCGCCGGAGAGCTGATGCTTCAGCCCGTTGATCTCGTCACGCATCGCGCGGGCATCGCCCACGATCCGACGGGCCCAATCCAGCGCCCGCTCGCCTTCCGGCGTAAAACCCTGGAAGCGGGAGCCGCGCTGGACCAGCATCACGCCGAGGATCTCCTCGAGCTGCTTGAGCCCGGTCGACATCGTCGGCTGCGTCACGCCGCAGACCTCCGCCGCGCGTCCGAAATGCCGCTCCTTCGCCAGCGCCAGCAGCAGTTCAAGCTTGTCGAGCAACCGGTCATCTCCTCGGATTGTGTGGTGGCATACAAGCTAGCATGCCCTCCCCCTCCCAACACGTAAAAACCGCCCGGCGGACGGCTTCAATTGCAATTTCAAATCGACTGATCGCCATCGGAAATCGATCGGAATTCGCAATCGCAGCATGAGACAGCTTTATTGATCTTCGAATGATTCCAAATAGTTTGCGATGAGCAGACGCTCTGGTTGAGAACGAAGAATGACAGCGGTTTACGAACCTTGGGACGAAACGCGCGGCGCCGACGTCATCGCCGAACACAGCAAGCAGGAAGGCGCGACGCTGGTGATCCTGCACGCGCTCCAGGAGGCGTTCGGCTACGTGACGGAGGCAGCCATTCCCATGGTGGCGCAGGCGCTCAATCTGTCGCGCGCCGAAGTGCATGGCGTGTTCACGTTCTACCATGATTTCCGCCACAAGCCGGCCGGCCGCCATGTGCTGAAACTCTGCCGCGCGGAGGCCTGTCAGGCGGCGGGCGGCGATGCGCTGGCTGCGCGTGCCGAGGCGAAGCTCGGCGTGTCGCTCGGCAGCACCACGGCCGATAACCGCGTCACGCTGGAGCCGATCTACTGCCTTGGCCTGTGCGCGACCGCGCCGTCCGCGATGCTCGACGGCCGGCTCATTGGCCGGCTCGATGAAAAGCGTATCGATGCGCTTGTCGCGGAGGCGCAGCGATGAAGATGCGGATATTCGTCCCCCGCGATGCGGCTGCAATCGCCGTCGGCGCCGATGATGTAGCTACGGCGCTCGAACAGCTCGCGGCACCGCGCGGCCTGCCGATCGAAATCGTCAGGACCGGCTCGCGCGGGCTTTGCTGGCTGGAGCCGATGATCGAGGTGGCGACCCCCGGGGGCCGCGTCGCGTATGGTCCGGTCGGCCCGGAGGATGTTGCTTCCGTGTTCGATTCGATGGTGAGCAATGGATCCCATCCCCTGCGGCTTGGCGCCGCGGACGAGATCCCCTGGCTGAAGCGCCAGACCCGCCTGACCTTCGCGCGCTGCGGCGTGATCGACCCGCGCTCGCTCGACGACTACCGCGCCCATGGCGGCTACAAGGGCCTCGAACGCGCGCTGTCGCTCGGCTCGGAAGCCATCCTCAATGAAGTGACGGCGTCCGGCCTGCGCGGCCGCGGCGGCGCCGGCTTCCCGACCGGCATCAAGTGGAAGACGGTCGCGCAGGCGAAGGCCGACCGCAAGTTCATCGTCTGCAACGCCGACGAAGGCGACAGCGGCACCTTCGCCGACCGCATGATCATGGAAGGCGATCCCTTCCTCGTCATCGAGGGCATGACGACCGCCGGCCTCACGGTCGGCGCGACCAAGGGCTACATCTACATCCGCAGCGAATATCCGCACGCCGTCGAGGCGATGAACGCGGCCATCGCCGCGGCTCGACGCGGCGGCTATCTCGGCGACAAGATCGGCGGCTCCGCATACAGCTTCGATCTCGAAGTACGCGTCGGCGCCGGCGCTTACGTTTGCGGCGAAGAGACCTCGCTGCTGGAAAGCCTCGAAGGCCGCCGCGGCCTCGTGCGCGCAAAGCCGCCGCTGCCCGCGCATCACGGCCTGTTCGGCAAGCCGACCGTCATCAACAACGTGCTGTCGTTCGCCGCCATCCCCTTCATCCTGGCCGAGGGCGCCAGGGCCTATGCCGATTTCGGCATGGGTCGCTCGCGCGGCACGATGCCGATCCAGCTCGCCGGCAACATCCGCCAAGGCGGGCTGTTCGAGACCGCGTTCGGCGTGACGCTCGGCGAGCTCGTCGACGACATCGGCGGCGGCACGTTCACGGGCCGTCCGGTCCGCGCGGTGCAGGTCGGCGGTCCCTTGGGCGCCTACTTCCCGCGCGCGTTGTTCGACACGCCATTCGACTACGAGGCCTTCGCCGCGCGCGACGGCCTGATCGGCCATGGCGGCATCGTCGTGTTCGACGACGGGGTCGACATGCGCAAGCAGGCGCGTTTCGCCATGGAATTCTGCGCCATCGAATCCTGCGGCAAGTGCACGCCGTGCCGGATCGGTTCGACCCGCGGCGTCGAGACCATCGAGAAAATCATCAACGGCGAGCGCGTGAGCGAAAACCTCGCACTCGTCGAAGACCTCTGCAACACCATGAAATTCGGATCGCTCTGCGCGCTCGGCGGCTTCACGCCCTATCCCGTGCTCAGCGCATTGAAGCACTTCCGGGATGATTTCATCCCGGCCCCGACCACGCTTCAGGCCGCGGAATAGGAGAACGACAATGTCTCTGATCGAAGAAATCGACTTCGGCACGCCGCGCTCGAAATCGGAAACGATGGTAACGCTGACCATCGACGGCAACCAGGTCACGGTGCCCGAGGGCACTTCGATCATGCGGGCGGCGATGGACGCCGGCCATCAGATTCCAAAACTCTGCGCGACCGACATGGTCGACGCATTCGGCTCGTGCCGTCTTTGCGTCGTCGAGATCGAGGGCCGCGCCGGCACGCCGGCCTCCTGCACCACGCCTGTCATGGCCGGTCTGGTCGTGCACACCCAGAGCGAACGTCTGAAGAAGCTGCGCAAGGGCGTGATGGAGCTCTACATCTCCGACCATCCGCTCGACTGCCTCACCTGCGGTGCCAACGGGGATTGCGAGTTGCAGGACATGGCCGGCGCCGTGGGCCTGCGCGACGTGCGTTACGGCTATGACGGCGAGAACCACGTCTTCGCCAAATCCAATGGCGAGATCAACGCCGCCTGGATGCCGAAGGACGAGTCCAATCCCTATTTCACCTACGATCCCTCCAAGTGCATCGTCTGCTCGCGCTGCGTGCGCGCCTGCGAGGAGGTGCAAGGCACCTTCGCGTTGACGATCTCCGGCCGTGGCTTCGACAGCCGCGTCTCGCCCGGCATGAGCGAAAGCTTCCTCGGCTCCGAATGCGTCTCCTGCGGCGCCTGCGTGCAGGCCTGCCCGACTGCGACGCTGACCGAGAAATCCGTGATCGAGATCGGCCAGCCCGAACACTCGGTCGTCACCACCTGCGCCTATTGCGGCGTCGGCTGCGCCTTCAAGGCCGAGATGCGCGGCGAGGAAGTCGTCCGCATGGTGCCCTACAAGGACGGCAAGGCCAATCGCGGCCATTCCTGCGTCAAGGGCCGCTTCGCCTGGGGTTACACCAACCACAAGGAACGCATCCTCAACCCGATGATCCGCGAGCGGATCGAGGATCCCTGGCGTGAAGTCTCATGGGATGAAGCGTTCTCGTTCGCCGCGACCAGGATGCGCGGCATCCAGAAGAAATACGGCCGCGACGCCATCGGCGGCATCACCTCGTCCCGCTGCACCAATGAAGAAACCTATCTGGTGCAGAAGCTGATCCGCGCCGGCTTCGGCAACAACAATGTCGACACCTGCGCCCGCGTCTGCCACTCCCCGACCGGCTATGGCCTCTCGACCACGTTCGGTACGTCTGCCGGCACGCAGGATTTCGACTCGGTCGAGGACACCGACGTCGTTGTCGTCATCGGCGCCAACCCCGCTTCGGCCCACCCGGTGTTCGCCTCCCGTCTGAAGAAGCGGCTGCGCCAGGGCGCCAAGCTGATCGTGATCGATCCGCGCCGCACCGAGATGGTGGAATCGCCGCACGTGAAGGCGCTGCATCTGCCGCTGATGCCCGGCACCAACGTTGCGGTGATGACGGCGCTGGCGCATGTGATCGTCACCGAAGGCCTCGTCAACGAACCCTTCGTGCGCGAGCGCTGCGACTGGAGCGAGTTCGAGGAATGGGCGGCGTTCGTCGCCCAGCCGAACAACAGCCCGGAAGCCACCGCAATCCTCACCGGCGTCGATCCGAAGGATCTGCGCGAAGCAGCGCGCGTCTACGCCACCGGCGGCAACGGCGCGATCTATTACGGTCTCGGCGTCACCGAGCACAGCCAGGGTTCGACCACCGTGATCGCGATCGCCAACCTCGCGATGGTCACAGGCAATATCGGCCGTCCCGGCGTCGGCGTGAACCCGTTGCGCGGCCAGAACAACGTGCAGGGCTCCTGCGACATGGGTTCGTTCCCGCACGAGCTCCCCGGCTACCGCCACATCTCGGGCGATGCCGTGCGCGACCAGTTCGAGGCGCTGTGGAACGTCAAGCTCAACCCCGAGCCGGGCCTGCGCATTCCCAACATGTTCGACGCCGCGGTCGAAGGCACGTTCATGGGGATCTACGTGCAGGGCGAGGACATCCTGCAATCCGATCCCAACACCAAGCATGTTGTGGCCGCACTGTCGGCAATGGAATGCGTCATCGTCCATGACCTCTTCCTGAATGAGACCGCGAACTACGCCCATGTGTTCCTGCCGGGCTCCAGCTTCCTCGAGAAGGACGGCACCTTCACCAACGCCGAGCGCCGCATCCAGCGCGTCCGCAAGGTGATGACGCCGAAGAACGGCCTCGCCGACTGGGAGGTCACCATCGGCCTCGCCAAGGCCATGGGCTTCGAGATGACCTACAGCCATCCTTCCGAGATCATGGACGAGATCGCGGCGCTGACCCCGACATTTGCCGGCGTCTCCTACGCCAAGCTCGACGAGCTCGGCTCGGTGCAGTGGCCCTGCAACGAGACGGCGCCCGAGGGCACGCCGGTGATGCACATCGACGGCTTCGTCCGCGGCAAGGGCAAATTCGTCGTCACCGAGTATATCGCGACCGACGAACGCACCGGCCCGCGCTATCCGCTGCTGCTCACCACGGGCCGCATCCTCAGCCAGTACAATGTCGGGGCGCAGACCCGGCGCACCGAGAACGTGGTCTGGCATGCCGAGGACCGGCTGGAGATCCATCCGCACGATGCCGAGCAGCGCGGCGTGCGCGATGGCGACTGGGTGCGGCTGAAGAGCCGGGCCGGCGAGACCACGCTGCGTGCGGAGATCACCGATCGCGTCGCGCCGGGCGTCGTCTACACCACCTTCCACCATCCGGACACGCAGGCCAACGTCATCACGACCGACTATTCGGACTGGGCGACCAACTGCCCCGAATACAAGGTCACGGCGGTGCAGATCTCGCCGTCGAACGGCCCGTCCGACTGGCAGAAGGCCTACGACGCGCAGGCGCGGCACTCCCGACGCATCGCGCCGGCCGAGGCCGCGGAGTAGCGGCATGCACGTTCCAGTCCAGGCCATCGACCGCGAGATCTGGCGCGACGGTGTCGCGTCCGAAGGGGCGCGGCTGATCCCGGAGGAGACGCCGCTGGCGCTGACCTACAATGGCGGCACCTATGCCGTCATGATGGGGACGCCGCAGAACCTCGAAGACTTCGCGGTCGGCTTCAGCCTGGACGAAGGCATCATCGGATCGGTCGACGACATCAAGTCGCTCGAAATGGTCCGCCTCGACGACGGCATCGAGCTGCGCATGTGGCTGGCGTCGGAAGATGCCGCGCGCATCGGCGAGCGCCGCCGCCACATCGCCGGCCCGACCGGCTGCGGCATTTGCGGCATCGACTCGATTGCCGAAGCCGTGCGGCCTGCGGCCGTCGTGCCGCAGGGACAGGCGTTTACGCCCGAGCAGATCATGGCGGCGATGCAGGCCATCGCACCGCTGCAATCGATCAATTTGCAAACCCGCGCCGTTCACGCCGCCGCGTTCTGGTCGCCTGCCGGAGGTATCGTCGCGCTACGCGAGGATGTCGGCCGCCACAATGCGCTCGACAAGCTCGCCGGTTCGCTGGCTCGCAGCCGCACGGCTGCAAGCGGCGGCATCGTGCTGCTGACGAGCCGCGTCTCGGTCGAGATGGTGCAGAAGACCGCCGCCATCGGCGCGCCGGTGATGGTCGCCGTCTCTGCGCCGACCGCGCTCGCGGTGCGCACCGCGGAGGTCGCCGGCATCACGCTGATTGCCATTGCCCGCCAGGACGGGTTCGAAGTGTTTTCGCATGGCGGCCGGGTTGCCGCCCGTCATGCCACGGAGGTTGCCGATGTCGCCTGACCGCCTGATCTACATGGCCAACCAGATCGGCACGTTCTTCCGGAGCCAGGGCCACGACAAGGCCGTGCCGGGGATCGCCGACCACATCAGGAAGTTCTGGGATCCGCGGATGAAGCGCGCGATCTTCGCCCATCTCGATGCCGGCGGCGCGGGCCTGGAGCCGAACGTGCGCGAGGCGCTCACCTCGCTGAAGCCGGCGACGTCCCTTCCAGCAGCGCCCTGAAGACGCGGCGCACCTCGCTCTGCGTCTCCTTCACGCGCGCCTCCAGCGAGGAGAAATCCGGCGCGTCGCCGGCGCGTGCCATCACGCGCAGGAGGTCGGTGCCCGCGGTTTCCGGCTTGAAGCGGTCGCTGACGCAGAGTCGCAGGATCTGCGTCAGGTCGTGATAGAGCCGCGCCGCGGCACGCAATATCTCAGTCTCCGATTGTGCGAGCACGCCGAGCCGACATGCATTTTCCAGCACCTGCGTGGTGCCGACGTCGAGAATTTCCGGCTTCTCGTGCGCATGCACGAGCTGGAGATATTGCGCGATGAAGTCGATGTCGACCATGCCGCCGGCGGCATATTTGAGATCCCAGCAATCGGCCTCGCCCTTCTCCTGGGCGATCGCGCGCCGCATGTCGGCGACGTCGTTGGCGGTGATTGCGGGATCGCGGCGGCGGGTCAGGACATCGCGGACGACGCGCTCGATCCGTTGCCGGAATTCGGGCGAAGCCGACACCACGCGCGCGCGCGTCAGCGCCATGTGCTCCCAGGTCCAGGCCTCGTTGGCCTGGTAGTCCGCGAAGGAGAGGAGGCTCGAGGCCACGGGGCCCGCACGCCCCGAGGGACGCAGCCGCATGTCGATCTCATAGAGCACGCCGTAATTGGTACGCGTCGTGAAGGCGCTGATCAGGCGCTGGGTGAGGCGGGCGAAATAGTGGGCACCTTGCAGTGACTTCGCACCGTCGGAGTCCGGGTTGTCGCTGTCGAAATCGTAGAGCAGGATCAGGTCGAGATCGGACGACGCCGTCATCTCGCGGCTGCCGAGCCGGCCCATCGCGATGATCGCGGTCTCCTGCCCCTTGATCCGGCCGTGCTGGGCGGCAAAGCGGTCGGCGACGAGGCCGTGCACGGTATGAACGATGCCTTCGGCGACGTCGGCGAACGCCGTGCTCGCCTGCTGCGCCGAGACGGTGCCGGACAGGATGCGCGTGCCGATCAGGAACAGGCTCTCCTGCCCGAACAGGCGCAGGCGGTCGAGGAACTCTTCGTACGAGCCGGCATCCTGTACCGTCGTCGCGAGCCGCCCCGACAATTCCTGCCTGTCGGGCATGGCGCCGAAGAAGCGCGGATCGATCAGGCCGTCCATGAGCTGCGGCTGCCGTGCCAGCGTGTCGCCGAGCCGCGGTGCCGCACCCAGGACCAGCGCCACGAGCGCAACGAGATCGCGGTTCTGGCCGAGCAGCGTGATCAGCCGGCCGCCGCGCTGAAGCGCCCCAAGGAAATGATCGAACGCCACGACGGCCCGATCCGGCTCCTCGGCATGAGCGAGACCGTCGATCAGGGCCGGCACGAATTCGACGAAGGCGGTTAGCGTCGCCTCATTGCGGAACACGCGATAGTCGCCGGTGATCCAGTCACGCACGGTCTGCGCGACGGCGGCAGGCTTCTTGAAGCCGAGCGTCGCCAGGTGCTGAAGCAGCCGCGGATCGTCGGGACCCGCACTGTAGTCAAGCGCCGGCAGCTTGGCCGAGCCGGTGGGATCGTCGCCCTCGAACAGTTTTTCGTAGTGGCCCTGGACGATCTCGAGCTGGCGCAAGAGGTCGCGGGCAAAGGCCTCGCGATCCGGATAGCCGAAGAACCAGGCGAAACGCTCGAGCGCATCCTTGTCCTCGGGCAGCGTGTGGGTTTGCTCGTCGGCGATCATCTGGAGGCGATGCTCGACCCGGCGCAGGAATTGGTACGCCGTGGCCAGTTCGTCGCGCGCCGCGAACGTGATCCAGTTGCTGGAAGCGAGCACGCCGAGCGCGGCGAGCGTCGGCCGCAGGCGCAGCTCGGGATGGCGGCCGCCGGCGATCAATTGCTGGGTCTGGGCGAAGAACTCGATCTCGCGGATTCCGCCGCGCCCGACCTTCACGTTATGCCCTTCGACCGCCACCTCGCTCTGGCCGCGATAGGTCTGCATCTGCCGCTTCATGTCGTGAACGTCGGCAAGCGCGGCGAAGTCGAGATGCTTGCGCCAGACGAAGGGCGCGATCTCCGCGAGCAGCGCCTCCCCCGCTTTGGGATCGCCGGCGCAGGCTCGCGCCTTGATCATCGCGGCGCGCTCCCAGGTACGCCCTTCCCGCTCGTAATAATTCAGCGCGGCGTCGCGCGAAATCGCCACCTGCGTCGAGGATGGATCGGGACGCAGGCGCAGATCGACGCGGAAGACGTAGCCGTCATAGGTGCGCTGCTGGAGAATGCGTGCCATCCCCTGCGTCACCCTCACGAAGAATGGCTGGGGCTCGATATCCGCGGCCAGCGTCGTGTTGTCGGGATCGAAGAACACGATGAGATCGATGTCGCTGGAATAATTCAGCTCGCCTGCGCCCATCTTGCCCATCGCAAGCACGATCAGCCCGCAGCCCTCCTCCGGCGCCTCGGGATTGGGCGGCGAGAGCTTGCCACGTGCGGCTTCCTGCCGCAGGAGGTATTGAAGCGCCGCCTGCACCGAGGACACCGCGACCTCGGTGAGGGCCGCGGTCACCCGCATCACCGGCCAGACCCCACCGATGTCGCACAGGGCGGTCAGGAGCGCGGCCTCCGCCTTCATACGGCGAAGCAGCCGCATCACCTCGGCTTCGTCGGATGCCGCGAACACCGCGCCGCTCGCCTCCGCGATCAGCGTGGCGAGATGCGGATCCGGATCGCATTGCAGCAGCCGGATCAGGCGCTGCGGATCAGCGCGCACCAGCTCGAACAGATAAGGCGAGAATTCCGCGATGCCGGCCAGGATGTCCCGCGAGAAGGGATGGGCCAGCAGCACTTCAAGACGGGCGCATTGCGCGGGCTCGAGCCCGGCCAGCCAGCTTTCAAAACGTCCTTGGTCGATTGCGGAAGCGGCAATATGGGGAGCCTCCGCGAAACGTGCGGCCAGGCTCTCACCATGCTTGTCCGCGTTTCCCGGCGCGGAGTGGTTCATGCCACCTTCTGTGGCACATCCTGCATTGGCGGAGCAACCCTGTCGCCGGCCCCCGCGCGCGCCGGCAGCACCAGCGTGGCGACGAGACCGGGCTGGGCGTGACCCAGCCTCAACTCACCGCCATGCAATGTCGCGACCGCCGAGGCGAGACTGAGGCCGAGGCCGGATCCTGGCAGCGTGCGACTCGCTTCCAGCCGCACGAATCGTTCCACGACATGCTTGCGGTCGGCTTCGGGGATGCCGGGACCGCGATCGGTGACGCTGAGCAGCACCTGATCGCCCTCGCGCCTCGATTCGATCGTGATCTGCCTGCTGTCCATGCTGACCACGGTTCCGGCCGACTGCGCGACCGGCTTGCCGTATTTGATCGCATTCTCGACAAGATTGGCGAGGGCCTGGCTGATCAATTCGCGATTGGCGTGAACCGGCGTCGGCTCGCACCTGACCTTCAAGGTCATGCCGTCGTCTTCGGCCAGCGGCTCGTAGAGCTCGTGGATGCCGTTGGCGACGGCGGCGGCGTCGAAATCATCCATGTTGCCGCGCGCCTGTCCGGACTCGGCGCGCGCGATCATCAGAAGCGCGTTGAAGGTGCGGATCAGCCCGTCGGATTCCTCGATGGTCCGTTCCAGCGCGGCGCGGTAATCGGCCTCGCAGCCCGATTTCGCCAGGGCCTCTTCGGCGCGGTTGCGCAAGCGCGTCAGCGGCGTCTTGAGATCGTGGGCGATGTTGTCCGAAACCTCCTTCAGCCCCGCCATCAGCGCCTCGATCCGCTCCAGCATCGCGTTGAGGTTTTCAGCGAGGCGATCGAGCTCGTCACCACTGCGTCCCACCGGCAGGCGCTCGCTGAGATCGCCGGTCATGATGCGATGAGCGGTGCCGCTCATCGCATCGATGCGCCTGAGCACGCGGCGCGCCACGAAAATGCCGCCGCCAAGGCCGAGCACCACCACGATCAGGATCGACCATTGCGCCGCCTTCGCCACGATGCCGAACAGCCGCCGCCGCTCGTCGAGGTCGCGGCCGATCAGAAGGCGGAAACCGTTTTCGAGTTCGGTGACGCGCACCAGCGCGCGATGATCGCGCTCGTCCGCATCCTCGATCCGCCGGTAGGCCGTTTCGGTCCAGCCTCGCGTCGCCATCACGCCCGGCGCCAGCGAGCCGACATTGCCGGCGATCGCCTGCCCGGTCGGCGTGGTCACGAGATAGAGGTTGGCGCCCGGACGCAGCGCCCGGTACTCGATCGCGAGCACGAGTCCGCGCAAGCCACGGCGGCCGTAGATTTCGTTGATCTCCGAGGTTTCGGCATTGACCGTCTGCGTGATCTCCTCGGTGATCAGCCGCCGCGTATTCCAGGCGAAATAGGCGAGCAGCGAGGCCGCGAACATCGCGAACAGCAGCAAGTAGACCAGCGTCAGCCGGAATGCCGTGGTGCGGACGAGTTTACCGAATGCCGTCACGGGTCATGTTCCAATCTGAGCACTTCGTCTGCTACCACTGACCGTCGTCACTGCTTTATTTCCTTTTATTTTCAATGTATTATCTGCATCTGCAGTCGTCTGACATCGTTGAAAATCGCCGAACGTCGGCCGGTTTTGGCGAAAAACTGGTAAGTTGGCGCCCTCTCCCTTCTGAAGTATCCGTGACGGCAATACATCCAAAACAGGTGGATTTTGGAACAGCTGACCGTCACGACGGAGCATCCGTGACGGTAAGTGGTAAGCGGAAGGGGAACGTTAAAGTGGCACTCAATTCGAACCAAGTTAAATCCCTGCAACCTGGCGTTCATGCGGACGGTGGGGGGCTTTATCTGGTGGTGCGCGACAGCGGTGATCGGGTGTGGGCCTTCCGCTTCACCGACCTCGAGGGCAAGCGGGCGCAGATGGAGTTCGCCAGGGCTGGCGACCGCGACGGCGCAAGCGGTGACGTTCTAACCCTAAGCAGCGCGCGCGAAAAGGCGCGCGACTATAAGGTCGCGTTGAAGCGCGAGGGCATCGATCCGCGCGTCAAGAAGCGCGGCACCGCTCAGGGCAGCAAGACGCTCAAGGAGTTTGCCGAGGAGCAGTATCCTGGTTGGTGCCAAGGGCTGTCCGAAGAGGAGTTGAAGCAGTGGCAGCGCTCCATCCGGGACGTGCCGAGCCTGCACGACAAGAAACTCCAGGAGATCACCACCGAGCACGTGTTGGAGGCGCTCAAGGCGATCTGGACCGTGAAGCCGGTCACAGCGTCGCGGACGCGCCAGCGGATCGAGCGGCTGATGGACGCCGCCAAAGCTTTGAGACTGCGCACGGGCGAGAACCCGGCTGCATGACGCGGCAACCTCAAACATCTGCTGCCGTCGCCCCGCAAGCTGAATCGCAAGAAGGGGCATCGGTCCGCGCCGTACACGAAGATGCCGGGAATGATGACAGGGCTGCGCTATGATCCCGGCAACGCCGCGCGCTGCACAGAAGTCGGGATCCTCACTGTGTCGCGGAGCCAAGAAATCCGGCTGATGGAGTGGACGGAGCTCGACTTCGAAGCAAGGACGTGGATGGTTCCGGCTGAGAAGATGAAGATTAAGGGCGAGCTAGAGCCGAAGCCGCATCTCGCCCCGTTGTCAGATCAGGCCATCGAGATCATCCAATCGATGCCGCGCACGGATAAGTACGTGTTCCCCTCCGACCACGCGGAGGACCATCAGCCGTTCCGGGCGAACGCGCTTGTTGGGGCCATCGAGCGCACTGCTGTCAAATCCACCATGCATGGCTGCCGCACGAGCTTCCGAAATTGGGGCGCTGACAACAAGGAGCACAATTTCCGCCGCGAAGTGCTCGAGTTCTGCCTGTCACACCGTATCGGCGATGAGGCTGAACTTTCGTACTGGGACAGCGAGATGATCAAGCGACGCCGCGAGGTGCTGCAGGCGTGGGCTGACTTCATCAAGCCGCGCAAGGATACGTCGAGCGAGCAGCTACCCGAAAGAAAGCGGCAAAAGCTCAAGCTCATCGCCTAACGAGGCGCACAAGGATTTCAGCGAGCGACCTACAGCAGCTTAGTGCCGCTTTCGTTTCTCGCCGAACCTTCCATCGATCTCGCCTGGGGAGAATTTAGCCCGGTCGAGCAGGACCTGCAGCCGGACCCCCGCCGGCGTCGGCTTCTCGTTCGATAAGGTCTTCTTCCCGCTTCCACGGACGCGCAGCGGCCAGATGAAGAGTAAGGGTTCCTTCCGTAATTCTCCGGCCGTGGACATAGTTCCGCCTCTTCGGCTGGGTTAAGAACGCAGGACAGTGCAGGGATGAAAGACGATGTGACGCGCAGGTTGCATCTCATCCCTGCGAAGCTTCGTGGGCTGCACGACCATCTGCGTCCCATCGAATGTTAGCTCGCCGTAGCGCAGCTGCGCGGATCACTCTCACTTGGGTGACATTGCATTTGAAACGGAGCACCCAAATGGATTCCACGCTGGACGACAAACTCACGGAAGGGTCGTTTGCGAGCTTGGAGGAACAACTTTCGAACCTCGCGCGCGAAGCGAGGGTCACTCATTCGGACCCGCCGACCAGCATTGAGACGTTTAGTCCTCCGCCGCCAACGATTCATGAGTTGGCGGATTGGCGCTATATGGCTTTCGTCGGTTCTCTGTTGGCGGCATCCATCGGTGTTGTTGCCTGGTGGTGGTCCTCCTCCGCTCATACGGAAGCGATGGCCCCCTCAGACCCAACATCCCTGGCACAGGCCTCGCCGACTACGGTCGCCCTGTCGTCCGACTTTGCGCAGCAGCTCCAACCGATAGAGCATGATCTCGCTGCCTTGAAGCAAGCGGTCGCACAGCTCGAGATGAGGCAAGGACAATTGGTCCGCGATAATGAAAATGTCGCAAACCAACTCAAGGCGAGCCAGGCAGAAATGGTACGCAACAACAATATCATCGACCAGATCAAGGCCACCCAAATACGTGTAGAGCGCGAAAGCGAAACGGTTACCGAGCGGCTCAACGCAAATCAGGAACAACTGGCCCGCGTCATCGCCAACGCTTCGGAGCCAAAGGTGATACCTGAAGAGTCACAGGTGAACCCCGAAGAGCCAAAGGCGAGTCCCGACGAGCCAAAGCTGATGCCCGAAGTACCAGTGCCGCGTCCGCGGCAGCCGACCAACATCGCCCAGACGCACAAGCCGGCACCAACCCCGGCGCTGCCGCAAGCCAAAAAGCCGCAACCAACATCGGGATGGCCATGGCCTGTACGCTAGGGCCGTGACGTACCTGCTTTCTGCGCGCCTGATACTGTCGCGGCCCGCACCGTTGGCTAAGAACGCGATGCTTATGTCGCAGCGCCCTGCCGTGGAGATGCGCGTCGGAAATTTGCCGTCGTTCCGTATGTTGGTGGTGAGCCTCCAGTCGTTTTCGACCTTTTCCCAAACGACGCATATTTTCCGGTCACCTCCTGCAGGGTCGGTCCCTTGGCCTTCAGGGTGAGGGTCCCGATTTCGCGTGCCGCGGAAGGGCCGAGCGGCTTGACGTCAACGGTTGTGAGCTTTGGATCGCCAACTTGGCCAGCCATGCAGAGACGTCGTCCTTGTTGCACAATTCAATCCGCTTCGCGTTGATCGCTTCAATCTCGGCCTTCTGAGCCGAAGCCGGCGCGATCAATGAGATCCCGAGTGCAATCACCAGTGCTGTGCAGTGCGTGATCATCTCCCCCACTCCGATCCTGACCTTGATCGGATTCGCTCGTCGGGTTCGCGTGCCCCACGAATGCGTCGTCTGCGACGGCCGCTCCTTGCATCAATCGCGGAACAGCATCGCCTCTGCGGATTCGCATCGGCTGCAGGACGAACGGAAAGGCGCGGCCATCGGCAGCGCGGCATACCAAGCTGAGCCAGCCGTAGGCTGCGTGACGTGCAAGCAGCGCGGCGTCAGCTTCGGACAAGCCGGCGATCCCTGCGCGCCTTGCCCGACGACTTCGGCACGCATAGCCTTGGCCGGACGCGACACCGCTGGAAAACGAGAAGAACATGCCGCCGCAATAGCGGCGGAATCCCTGAGCTTCGATGGCTCGCCAAGTCCATTGCGCCGCACTGATATTGATGTGGGTGACGTCCTTGTGACGCTGCGCGACGTTGGTCAGCATCGGAGCGTAGCTGCGAAAGGCAGGTTCCACATACCAGCTGGAGAGATTGCAGCGGATGGAGGTACAGCCGTCATCGTTCCGCGCGGTGTGGATCAACAGCAGAGCGCCGACGGACGTCCCGTCATGGTCAAGCAGGTAGCCGAAGCGCGGGAAGCCTTCAGGTACATCACGCGCTGACATGCGCCGGAGTCCGTCGACCCAGTAGTCGCGCGATCGCATTGGAAAACCGTTTGCGAGAAGATCGGCGATGGCGTTAAAATCAGCTAATCCTATCTCGCGGCAACGGATCATGGTCCGAATTCTCACTCATAATATCCGAGCCGCGTCTTGGTCATCAGGCTTGGCGAGCGCGCCCGGCGAGCGGATCGAGCGGCAACATGGCGACGAGCCGGAATTCCGGCTGCGGAGAGAGCCGCCTCTCGCGTCCCTAACGGCTTTGAGCGTCCAACTCGCTGCGACATCAGGTACAGCAACCAGTTGCGGTATATGCGCGTAGCCGGCAGATGCCAGACGTTGCTCAGGTCCTTCGCCATTTGATCGGCTGGAAAGTCGGCGAAAAGTTCTGGGTGTCTGTCGGAAAGGGCTTTCTGTCGGAAAGCGACCTGTATCTCTTCCGCCTCCTCGCCGAAATAACCCTTCGGTATCGTCGGACAGACTTCATTCTCCCCCCGGAGGAAGCGACCCATATCTCGCCAGTATTCGCCAAGCAGGCTCTGCGTTTCGTATTCCGGGTGGCCCTGGAAATGGACGAAAAGGCTCTTCTTCTGCCGCTTCACGAAGCAATCGACGCCGGCCTCGGCCGACCAGGTGAGAACCGAGTATCCGCAGTTCGCGAGATCCCCCTCCTCCACCTCGTTCCACCGGGCGTGCGGTATTCTGAAGGTCCTCGGCACATCTTGCATCAAGGGATGACGTGTCGTTTTTGTTTGAGCAAAGACACCAAAGCACTTGGTAGGCAGCTTGTGGCGCGGAACGCCGTCCATGTGGAGGACGGCCCCATGGACGGCCAGACAGGAAAACACCGACGACACGGTATTTTCCTCGGCCCAATCGACGATCTCTGCGAAAGTGTTCCAATATGGCTCTTCCGTCAGGCTGGCGGCCTTGGGTTCGGCGCCGGTCACGATCACCCCATCCAGACGCCTGTTCAGCAGATCGTCGAGGCCACGGTAATATCGACCGACGTAATCGCGCCCCCATTCCGAACGGGGGGTCGCCGCCATCGTATAGAAATGCAGCCTGACGCTAAGTCGTCCGGCCGCCGCATTGAGCAGGTCGAACAGTTGACGCTCGGTCGACATCAACGCAGCATCCGACATGTTATTGATAAGCGCGATGTCAAGGCACTCCGTCTGGTTTTCCAATGACGCCATCGCATCAGCGCCTCTAGCCGGCGCTCTCGAGAAGAGGTGGTGTTCGTGCGAATCTATGTCGATCAAGACAGTCATCCGAATGCCTTCATGGTTGACGAAACATCAGTTCGCGGCACGGAGGGCCTGATCGAGATCCGCTATGATGTCGTCGATGTGCTCGATTCCGACGCTCAGCCTGATCATCTCGGGCCGCACGCCGGCTCTATCCTGTTCCTCGGGCGACATTTGCCGGTGGGTTGTCGATGCGGGGTGGCAGGCGAGCGATTTCGCGTCGCCGATATTGACCAGCCGCTTGCAGAGCTTCAGTGCGTCGTAGAACCGCTTGCCCGCCTCGAAGCCTCCAGCCACGCCAAAAGTCAGCAGCGAACACGCCCGACCACCTAGATACTTCTGTGTCAGCGCGTAATAGGGACGGTCGTGAAAGCCCGCAAAATTGACCCACCCGACACGGCGGTCATCGCGCAAGAACCACGCGACCTTTTCGCCATTCTCGACGTGCCGCTCGATCCGGAGCGCGACTGTCTCGATGCCCTGGAGCAGCAGGAAAGCGTTCATCGGCGCCAGGACGGCGCCGGTGGTCCTCTGGGAGACGGCGCGGCAACGGGCAATGTAGGCGGCGGCACCGTAGCGCTCGGTGAAGATCAGACCATGGTACGATTTCTCCGGCTCGTTCATCATCGGGAAGCGCCGGCGATGCTCCGCCCACGGGAATCTGCCGCTGTCGACGATAATTCCACCGAGCGTGGTGCCATACCCACCCATGAATTTCGTCAGCGACTCCACGACAATGTCTGCGCCATCGATCGGCCTGAGCAGGATCGGTGTCGGCACCGTGTTATCGACGATCAGCGGAACGCCGTGCCTGTGCGCGACCTCGGCCATGACTTCGATGTCGCAGACGTTTCCGGCCGGATTCCCGACGCTCTCGCAGAACACCGCCCGCGTATCGTCGTCGATCAATCTTTCGACGCTCGCCGGCCGGTCGTCGTCCGAAAACCGGACCGTAATGCCCTGCCTCGGCAGGAGGTATGCGAAAAGCGTATGCGTGGTGCCGTAGAGCTGCGGAACCGAGACGATGTTGGTGCCCATCTCAGTGATGTTGACCACCGCATAGTTCACCGCGGCCTGACCACAGGCCACGCTGAGCGCCTCGATGCCTCCTTCCAGGGCGGCGACGCGCTTCTCCAGCACCGCGTTGGTCGGATTGCCGATCCGGGTGTAGCGGAAGCCGTCCACTTCGAGGTTGAAAAGCGCGGCTCCATGGTCGGCGCTGTCGAATGCAAACGCGGCCGTCTGGTAGATCGGCACGGCAACGGCCTTCGTTGCCGGATCGCTTTCGAAGCCGCCATGGACGGCGAGAGTCTCTCTCCTCATGGAGACTGGCCCTTCGTCTCTCCGATCCCGGCCTAGCTCCCGACTTCCTTGGCGCATCGGAATTCCTCGAATACTGACTGCCCCCCACGGTCGGTCTGCGCGATGCCCAGTAGGTCCCGGACCGCGATCGGCCACAGGGCGACGTCTTTGCCGTGGGTATGGAACATGGCGACGGCGAGACGGTCCATTCCGAAGGCCACGCAGGAGGTGTGAGCCGGCTCAGAGGCCGCATCCACGATGCCCCAGGCGGTGCCGAAATGATCTCGGTGGTAGTTGAAGCTCATGCAGGCGGTCGGTCGCTCCTCGGAGCGCAGAGGCACCAGCAGTTCGAACTTCAGCGACTGCTGCTTTTGGCTCACCGCCATCATCTGACCGACCCGGCCGAAGAACGGGTCGTTGGCATAATCGACCCTGAAGGTCAGCCCGAGATCCCGGGCGATCTTCTGCGCACGTATGATCCAGCGCTCCCGGAACGCCGAGACGTGATCGGGGCTACCGATGCAGACGAATTCACGCATCCTGAAGGACTGCAGCCGATCGAGATGGCGCGAGGGCTCGCGACGAAAACAATCGGCAGCCACGTCGAAGCTCCAGCCGCCCGCCGGCACGGGACCTCGGCTCGCCGCGATTGGATAGACCGGATAGCAGGCGGCCGGCGACAGAACGAGATCGGCCGGTGACAGCGACGCGGTCCAGTCGCCGCCGGCATCGAAGCGGCTGACCGCCGCGTCGATCTCGCTTTCCGTGCCGTGCAAGCCACAAACGCAGCCGAGGAGGTTGGGAAAGCTCTTAAGATAGCCTGACTTCTCAAGCTGCGCGCGGTTCATGACGGGCGGGAAGCGCATCACCTCAGTGTTCGGTTCGCGATTCCGTGAGATCACCGCCCCAATCCGCTCCACGACGTCTTCATGGAGCGCGGTGCGGCCATGGACGCCGGGAGAGCCCATCTCATGGAACAGCGCATCGGCAAGATGATCCAACGGATCGGCCGATGGCTGCGTGGAGTCCGCCGGTGCTTCAACAATGGCCACGTTCATCAGGCCGATTCCTTCTGGGGAGAAAATCAATCGCGCAGGGACTCCGGGACGGTGCTCATCAGCGTGGAGGTACCCATGCTGGCGAGGATGCGGTCGTTGTTGATCATGATCGGAGCGGAAAGCACGTCGCGCAGGTGGCGGCCGATACTTACGTCGGTGTCGTTGCGGTAACCGGAAAGGCCGCAGGCGCGCGTCGCGTGCATAACGGCCGTAACCGCGAGCTCGGAGGCCTCCACCTTGAGAAGATTGATCGAGGACTGGAACTCGAGGGATGACAGCGCGCGCTCGTCCCGTTCGCGAGCTTCATAGAACTGGAGATTCGCGGCGACGATGGCGCGCAGTTTCGTCAGCGTCATTTTGGCGTTGGTGAAATGCGCCGCGCCGGGAGGCATATTGCCACCCGACCCGCGGGCGGCCTTGCGGATGAAGAGCTGCGCCCGGTCCACCGCCGCAGCCGCGATCCCTGCCCAAACCGAGGACCAGCACAGGTGCGCGACGGGTGTCATCGTCTGCGCATGGATCCTTTCGTATGGCACGGGGAATATCTGGTCCGCGGCGCCCCTGAAATTCAGCTTGAACCCGGCGCTGCATGTCCCACGCATGCCAAGCGTCTCCCACGCGAGAGTGGGCTCCAGCGTATAGTCGTCGCGGATGATGGCCAGCAGCACCTGGTCGGATCCGGCAGCAGAGTCGGAGCGGCGGGCGACGGTGATGATGCCGTCCGCCTCGGCGCCGTACGAAATCACCGTCGCGTCGCGCACCAGTGAAATCTCTGTGCCAGCACTCTCCACTGCGGCCGAGCTGAAGCGTATATTCCCGCCGTTCTGGCCTTCCGTGGTCGACGATGCCAGCAGCAGCTGCTCGGCAGCCACGCGACGCATGAGACTTTCGTGCCAGCCGCTGCCCGCGCCGTGGCGAACCAGGCACGCGACTTTGGTCTGATGCATCGCGAAGATCATCCCGACGGAGGCGCAAGCCCGGCCGAGCGCGTAGCACATATCGGCCACCTCGGAGATAGACGCACCGCCTCCGCCGAACTCGATCGGAATCTGAGCGCCAAGAAGTCTCTCACTGCGCGCCGCGTCGATCGCCTTCCGCGGGAAGCGCGCCTCGCGATCGACCCCCTCCGCCTCCGCCGCGGCGACCTCCGCGACAATTGCCGTCCGCTGCCGGAACGAGGAGCCGTCGGGAGAAAATGCCATTCGGCCGATTCCCGTGGCGATGTTGCGGAACTGAACTTCCTGCACACTCATAGGCCAACGCCCCTCATTTCATGGTTGTCATGGATGGACAACGCGAGCCGGGTCGAGATGAATTCCGCTCAAAATCAACAGCTAGCCCACTTCCCTTGCTGCGTCGTTGGCGCAGAAGTGGGTGTCAAGGAGCTGCCACTCCCGGGCGAGGTACCTCCGAAGCAGAGCTATTGACCGGAGGAGCAGTTGAGTATCGTCGTCCCGATTGTGATCACGCTCGGCCACGGCAAGGGGCAAGTAAAATGCGCGACTTTGTCGTCAACGTTCAGAACCGTGTTCTATCCGTCGTCACGAGCGTCCTCCAGCAGAACGCGATCACCGCCGATGTCCACCCGGAGTCACGACTGGTGGATATCGGGCTAAACTCGATGGGCATGGTCGAGCTGATGCTCAAGGTTGAAGCCGAATTCGATCTCATCCTTCCCCAACTCGAAATCACGCCCGAAAATTTTCAATCGGTGAAGGCGATGGAGCGGATGATCCTCAACCAGCTCGGATCTGAGGCGGGATGACGCCGGCTGAACAGAGATTCTGCTTCGACAAACAAGCGAGACGAATCAACAATGATTGCGGGGTCGCTCCGACCGCGACCTTGCCGACCAGCGAGCAGGTGCGCGCGGACGCGGATCGAGCCCAACCGCATGATCAAGTGGTGAAGACAGCCGAGATCCGGGAGGCGACCAAACGCGGCGCTCCGCGGCGCAGACGCTCCGCCGCCAAGGCCTGGCTGCAAGCCATCGCACTAACAGCGCGGGTCGACACCCAACCGCATCGGTTGTTCGCCGACGTCGTGGAAGAATGGGCACAGCATCACCCCAGGCGACCTGCCTTGCTCTCGGACGGCCAATCCTTCACCTATGGAGAACTCACCGCCCGGATCAACCGGTATGCGCGCTGGGCGCGGGGCCTCGGCCTCCATGCCGGCCGCACCGTCTGTCTGCTGATGCCCAACCGGCCGGACTACCTCGCCTGCTGGCTCGGCATCAGCAGGGTCGGCGGGACTGTGGCACTGATCAATACCAAACTGGTCGGCCAGTCGCTCGCCCACTGCATCGACGTCGCGGATGCCGATCACATCATCCTTGCTGCCGATTGTGTGGATGCGTTCGAAACCGCACGTCCACACCTGCACCGCGTGCCGCAAAGTTGGAGCCTGGGCACCGGCGACCCAAGCGACGATCTGGACCTGACCCTCGGCGCGTTCGATCCACGTCCGCTGTCCTCCGCCGAACGTGGTGACGTCACGATCGATGGACGCGCGCTCCTTATCTACACCTCGGGCACCACGGGGCTACCGAAGGCCGCGAACGTCAGTCATCGCCGCATTCTCACCTGGGGCCGATGGTTTGCCGGACTGACGGACGCCTCAACCGACGATCGTCTCTACGATTGCCTGCCGCTCCATCACTCCGTGGGCGGCGTCGCGGCCCCCTGCAGCATGCTCTGCGCGGGCGCTTCGGTCGTGATCGCGGAGAAATTCTCCGCTAGCAGCTTCTGGGACGACATCGTGCGTTTCGACTGCACCGTCTTCCAATATATTGGCGAGCTCTGCCGGTATCTGCTGAAGGCGCCGTCGTCCGAACGAGAGGCGCGACACAGGTTGCGGCTGGCTGTCGGCAACGGATTGCCCGGCGACATCTGGGAGCTGTTCGCCAGCCGGTTCGCGATTCCGCAGATCCTCGAGTTCTATGCCGCAACGGAAGGCAATTTTTCGCTATTCAACGTCGAAGGAAAACCCGGCGCGATCGGCCGGATCCCGCCGGTGCTGGCGCATCGCTTTCCCGCCTCTATCGTCAGGGTCGATGCCGACAGCGGCAGCCCACTCCGCGGCACCGCCGGGCTCTGTATCGCCTGCGTCCCCGGCGAGACGGGCGAGGCTGTCGGGCGCATCGGCAGCGCCGATCGCGACGGCGTACCTTTCGAGGGCTACACCGATCCCGCCGAGACTGCGAAAAAGATTCTGCGCAACGTCTTTGCTGAAGGCGACGCCTGGTTCCGCACCGGCGATCTGATGCTGCGCGACGAGCAGGGCTACTTGCACTTCATCGACCGTGTCGGCGACACCTTCCGCTGGAAGGGCGAGAACGTCGCGACCAGCGAAGTGAACGACGCAATCAGGGACTGCCCCGGCGTTCTCGACGCATCGACCTATGGAGTTGCCGTGTCGGGGGCCGATGGCCGCGCCGGCATGGCGGCCCTGGTGGTGGACCGACGTTTCGATTTCGGAATATTCAGAGAACACCTTTCGAATCGGCTTCCGCGCTATGCGGTTCCAGCCTTCGTCAGGTTGTGCCGGGCGCTCGACGCGACCGACACTTTCAAGCAGAAGAAGCCGCGCCTGATCCGCGAGGGATTTGATCCTTCGGTGGTGGGCGATCCGCTGTTCCTGCACGATCCGGTGTCCGGCGACTATCGTTCGATCGACCGGGCGGTCTACGCGCGCATCGTTGCGGGCGAAATCAGGCTCTAGCATCGGCTCGAGAAGCCGAGATATGAGGTTTGCCATGTCGGTCAAGTCGAAGATTTTCTCCGCGATGAACCAGATCGCCGAGGAACAGAAGGTCACGCTGCCGCCGCTTGAGGACGATCTGCCACTGAACGAGACCGGGTTCGATTCGCTGGCATTCGCCATCCTGGTTGCGCGGCTGGAGGACGAGCTCGGTATCGATCCCTTCACTGTCGCCGAGGACGCAGCCTTCCCGTCGACCGTTGGTGAGTTCGTCAAGGCCTACGAGAATGTCCCCGCCTGATATCTTTGCACTACGCCAATATCTCGGCCTGGAACTGAAGGGCCGCACGATTTCCGATGCAAGGCACTGCGTATCGCTGACCGACATTCTCCGGCGCAGCTGCTTGACCGGCAAATCCCGCGAGCTATCCGGCCGTTCGGTGCTGCTTGCGACATCGGGACAGCTCTTGTCCGCGCTTGCGATGATCGAACTCGACGGCGTCGTCCGCCGCATGCTTCTGTGCCCGCCCGACCTCGATCCGGATCGCATCCCCGCCCTGCTTTCGAATGCCGGGATCGATGCCATCGTCACCGATCGGCCGCTGCACCATTGCGATGCCGGCGCGCATTTGATTGTCGGCGCCCGCCTGCCCGAACGTGCCGGTGCGGGATGGAGGACCGAACGCGCGACCGAGTGGCTAATGCTGACATCGGGGACATCAGGGCTGCCGAAGATCGTCCGACATACGCTCGATGGGCTGGCCGGCGCGATCATCGCCGATGGACCTTCGCGCCACCCGAACGCGACCTGGGCGACGTTCTACGACATCCGCCGCTACGGCGGCTTGCAAATTTTCCTGCGGGCCGTGATCGGCGGCGGATCGATGGTGCTTTCGGAGCCCGAGGAAGCCGTCGCGGCCCATGTGGTGCGGCTGCGCGCGGGCGGCGTCACCCACATCTCCGGAACGCCGTCGCATTGGCGCAAGCTCCTGATGAGCGGTGCGTCCGCCAACTTCTCGCCGGACTATGTCCGCCTGTCCGGCGAAATCGCTGACCAGGCAGTGCTGGACGGCTTGGCCCGGGCTTATCCGCATGCGTCAATCGGGCACGCCTATGCCTCGACCGAGGCTGGCGTCGGTTTCAGCGTGGACGATGGGCGCGAGGGTTTTCCTGTCCACCTGATCGGGCAGAATCACGCCGGCGTTGAGATGAAGGTGGTCGACGGCTCACTGCGGATCCGTTCCCAGCGTACCGCGCGCTCCTATGTCGGCGCCGATGCTCCGCCGCTCGCCGACGCCGAGGGCTTCGTCGATACCGGCGATATGGTCGAGCTGCGCGGCGAACGATACCACTTCGTCGGCCGGCGAGGCGGCATCATCAACATCGGCGGGTTGAAGGTGCATCCGGAGGAGGTGGAGGTCGTGATCAACCGGCACGCTTGCGTCCAGATGTCGCGCGCGCGATCGCGCAGGAGCCCGATCACCGGCGCCATTGTAGTCGCCGATGTCGTCCTGGTCGACGGCACCGATAGGGAACGCCACGAAACGATCCGCACGGAGATTCTCAGCCAGTGCAAAGACCGGCTGGCAGTATGGAAGGTGCCTGCGGTGATCCGCTTCGTCGATCGGATCGAGGTCACGGCCGCGGGGAAACTGGCGCGCACCGATGCGTAACGTCCTCATCACCGGCGGCAGCCGCGGTATCGGTCTTGCCATTGCACGCAAGCTCACTGCCTCCGGCCACTACAATGTGGTCGTAGTGGCGCGCCGCGAGAGCGCAGAGTTTGCGGCTGCATGCGGCGAAGCACAAGGGCGCCTGCATTTCCGCGCCTGCGACCTCGCGGTAATTGAATCGATCCCGATCTTCGCAAAATCAGTGCGCGCCGAATTCGGCACGATCTACGGCCTCGTCAACAATGCCGGGATCGGTGCCGATGGGCTGCTGGCCACCATGCACAATTCCGAAATCGAGGCCTTGATTCGCCTGAATGTACTGTCGCCGATCATCCTGACTAAATACGTGGCGCGCCATATGATGGCCGACGGCGCGGGGCGGATCGTCAACATTTCCTCTATCGTCGCCTCGACGAAGGCGGCCGGAACGTCACCGGCACCGTGGTGACGGTCGACGCGGGTAGCACCGCCTGATCGCTGAGAATAGGCCATCCGCCGTTGCGGGCGACCTCTCCTCTCGGCTCAAACGTACTTGAATGTCGACCTCGCCTGACTGCAGGCGAGGCACTTCATTTCAGCGACAGCTCCTTCAGAAGCTCAAGCATCGTGTTGCAGGCCTTCTCCGCCTCCGCGAAGGTTGCAAACGCCGAACCGCCAATCTTGATCGCGCCGTTACCCCGATAGAGCGGCCGCCATGACGCCAAATAGCCGGTACGTCCATGAAAGCCGCTACCAGCAGGGGTCTCATACGTGACCACAAAGGAAAAGCCGTCGCCGGTCGCGCTCCAAATTTCCATGTCCTCGACGGCACGGTGAAACTGAAGGGACATCAAGATGCGTCCACGCACTCGCTTTCAGCTCAACCACGGAGTTTCACTCCTGTTGGCAGGCCGACTACAGAGAAACGGCCCTGACCACTTGGGGGGCAGGGCAGGAAAGGCCAGGGCCGCCGCTCCAGATGTACCGATATCTAGTCGGCACACCCCTGCGATCGCATCTGGAGCCGATCTGTTGCCCGCGACTTCGTTTTACCTGACAACGGACAAACTGCGATCGACCCAGAGCTGCAGATGACGAATAATTACACTTCCCTCCCGTTCCCTTGCCTGCGATTCTGGATCAGCCGCCAGCCATGGCGGACTACCCAATAAGCTCCCCGAACATTGACCACGCCAATCAAGCCGCGCCTGAAATCAATTTTCGGTCCTTAACAGGTTACTCGGTTCAATCGTGTCGGCGTGCCGCCCCTGCCGCATCGTGGCCGAGACAGCGTCTTCGGCCGGGGCCGGCGCTTCCAATTTGAGGCCATCTGCCCATCACAGCGTGACGAAAAACGGCGGTGCGTGAAGATCTTCTCAGCGCTGCCCGCTCGTCGGACTCAATCCGGGATGCGGAGCCTTCTCCCGCGCGGCGGTCGCGCGATCATGTTGCGAGATGGCGATAGCCGCGAGCACCGTCCGGTTGCTGATTTCAAGCTTTTGAAAGATATTGTGAAGGCGCACTTTGATGGTGCCGTCGGCAATGCTCAACCGCCGCCCGATTTCCTTGTTCGACAATCCTTCGGAGACCAGACGCATGATCTGACGCTCGCGTTCCGTCAGCGCTGTCAGCCCGTTCCCCGAATTCGTGCCCTGAACCTTCGCTTGGGTTTCTGCTAATTTGCTCAAGCGACCTGTTAGCACCTCGACATTGCGAGTTGCGGGGGCGGCCCACATCATTATCATCGTCAGGTCATCCTGTGGGCGCTGGCAATTCGAGCGCCGACAGAAACACCCCGATATCTGTCAGACCTTCGAACGACCACAAGATTTCGAGGATGTTGCGAATCCGCTCCTCGCCGACGTGAGTCTTCGCGCAACCGCCGAAGTTATGTCTGAGCTGACGTTTCACGCGCGTCGGCATCTCGATTTCATCAACCCCGTGTTCGCGATGGCCTTCCGTCTCAGACGGGGCGCTTGTCGGCAATCTTGACGATATTCCGTCAACCTCGGTCCCGCGCGCTCTGTAAGAATGTCGCGGGGGTGAAGACGCGTTGGCCGATCTTTGTCGGCATACCGGATGGTAGGAGGACCGACCCTACGATCGGCGATATCGATGATCTATGGGTAGACACCCTGGAGCGCGAGTTCAGGTGGCAGCCGCCGTCGATCCCTACGCGCCTGGAAAGAAGTATTCCGGTGCTTGTTCGTTTAAGTAGGTTTTTCGAGCGGGTGTGGTCCAGTAGCGCTTTATCCGCTTGCCATCTTCCTCGTTCGTAAAGCGATACGGCAGTTGCTCCCCAGCCGGACAGCGATAGGCGTCTTCCTCCGGCAAATAGGCAAAGTCCTGCTTGCCGAAGCGGCCATCTGACTTGGCACCCGACGTCTGCGGCTTGGGCAGAGTTACGGTGATGCCGGCCTCGTGGCACGCGAGGATCTCCAAGCTGCTGAAGTAGCCGCGATCGGCAACGGCCTCGAGCGTCTCGGTCTTTAGAACAGCCTTCGCCTGCTTGGCCACATTGGCCAGTTGAGCCCGATCCGAGCCGCTGTTCGTCACCTCATGCGTCACAATCAGATGGTGCTCGGTATCCACGGCGACTTGCACGTTGTATCCGACAACGCCGGACCCGCGGCCGCTCGTTGCCATCGACCGGCTGTCGGGATCGGTCAGGGAGATTTGTTGGTCAGGCGAAGCCAGCATCTGCTTCTCGTGGGCGGCAAGCTTGCCCATTTCCTCTTTCAGCTTCGTCAGTTTCTCGGTAAGCCTCGTCACCTTCGCGGCCAGTGCCTCCGTCGGCTCTTGCCGGTCGGCCGTGTCAAGTTGGCTCAGATAGCGCGCGACGCTCTCCTCCAGCTGGGCACGCCGCCGTTCCACCTTCCCCCGCGTGAAGTTCTTGTCCCGATTGTTCACGGCCTTGAACTTGCTGCCATCGATGGCAACGCTCGCCGTCGTGAGGAGGCCCATCTCGCGGCAGAGTTCGACGAAGCGCGCACATACCCTGCGCAGCGCCGGGCCGCTGTCTTTGCGGAAGTCCGCGATCGTCTTGTGATCAGGTGCGAGCCGACCCAGCAGCCACATGACCTCGACATTGCGTCCGGCTTCTCGTTCGAGCCGCCGGCTCGACTGACCCCGGTTCAGATAGCCATAAATGTAAAGCTTAAGGAGAACCGAGGGGTGGTACGATGGCCGACCAGTCGCCGCCGGCTCCACCCCCCTCAAAGCTCATCGCAGCCAAATCGACGCATCGACAAACACGTCGATCACGCGAACAGGGTTGCTCTCGTCAATGAAATCATCGAGGCATTCGGGTAATAGCGTCCGTTGCCCACGATCCGCCTGCTTAACGAAGCGCCTCATCAGCTTCCCCCGCAGAATCACGAGGGAATCATAGCAAAGCAGCGGCGTTTTCACACAGCCAGGGTCATTCACGTCTTTCGGACCATATTGTTGTGACTTCCGGTCTACCCCTGACTCCGGACATATCGCTGCAATGCGCTCGATGAAGCGATGGGCCTTTTCGGAAGTCGACGCCCGTATTGGCGAGGTCTGCTTTGTCCTCAAGAGGCGACATTCGGCCACGCCCTTCTCTACATTGAAGACCTGATCTCCAGGAGGGCCGTGCTCTACCTGTTTCGCGTGCGATGTTCATCCAACCGGTCCGGGGACCCAATAGTTGCCGGAAAGCGGCCTGACTTTTACGTCATGAATTACCCCGAGCTGCAGGCTTGGATCGAAATAGCGCATCGCCCGCTCATTGAGGTCAATGATGCGTCCAGGCGTTAATGGCCCAACGTCATTTATCTTGACGATGACCTTCTTGCCTACAGCCTCAACGAGGGCATACTTCGGCCTCTCGCCATATTGGACCCCACCAAATTTTTGACGCAAACTCGTCTTGATGGCGGCCGCCCAGACAAAGGGATCATAGCGCTCCCCGGAAGCTGTGTTCGGGCCGCCCTCCCGCCAACCGGGCCGGAACGGATTGTACGTCGATGCTGTGCCAACAATCGCATCCCCAGAAGCTTCGTTGACGACGGTGCTTGAATGAACTGCAACGACTTCACTTCGAGCAACGGTAACAGAAACGGCAAGTGCGATTGCGGCGCCGCAAATTGCGGCGCTAGAACGAAACAATATCATTACTCCTCGACCGATTTTTTCGTTCGGTTCCTGGCAGGTCAAGCGAACGCGGAGGCGTTAACGAACTCGTGCCAATTTTGCGGATTCGTGCCAATCTTGGCGGAACCATTGTGGGGGACCAGGGTGGTCCGCGCATGGGCGTTCTTGGTTCTCGCCGTCTAAGACAGAGATTGCGTCAGCAGCATGACTAGGAGCAAACGTCTGTCGGCTTCCGGGAACTTTCGTAGACAGACGCGTACTCCTGCAGTGCGTGCAAACGAAGCCATCAAGCTGAACAAGACTTGTCGCGGCTTCGCGCATCACACAAAGCGATCCGACCAGTTTGCTCGAATCGAAGGGTGGGAACATGAAGTATGGGAGGGGATTTCTTCCGGCAATTTTGCTGATCCTAAGCATGTCGAATGCAGTCTCAGCAGTACGCATCACGAATGATGGAGGCGGGCAGATCGGAAGCTACGTCATGAGGTATCAGCGCCTAGCCTCAGCCGGCGAGTCGGTGACGGTCTCTGTGCCTCGGCATGCACTATTGTCCTCAGCGAGCTCCCTCGCGACAATATCTGCGTGACTTCGCGCGCTACACTCGGCTTCCATGCGGCTTGGAATTACGGCCCGAACGGCCGCACCTTCACCGATACCGAAGCGACCTTGATGTTGTACTCTGGCTACCCGACGCCGGTACGTCGCTGGATCGCTAGGCGGGGTGGTCTGAGACCTCACACTATTTTTCTAAGCGGGAAGTCCTTGCAGGCGATGTATCGCCCCTGCTGATCAACTTCGCGTAGCGGAAAAGCACAATCAAATGACTCTGATTCTGGGAACCTCTGCTTCAGTTCAATCGCCGCGTGCCGTTCTCTTCCGATCTACCCCCTGTGAACGGACATCGTCAGACCGCCCCGGCATGTCTCAAACGAGCCACAAAGAGACATACAAAAAGAGGCATGACAAGTGCCCGCGTCCTACTGAACGCGCCTTCCAACGCGACCCACGCCGTTCTGATGAAGAATCAATTGCGCCGCATCGACTTGATTTTCTGCATCGAATGTCAGGACTGCGTCGACATCGGTGAAAAAGAAAGTGTGGTCACTTTCAGGGAAGATTTCAAACCGTTCTTGCCCGGTTGCCTGGGCGAATAGGCGATCGCCTTGCTTGGAAATATGAATCGAAACATCAGGCGCCAGTTGGTAAGTCCCGACCAATCGATCCAAGACTTGCGGGCTGACCGTCGTTCGTTGGCGGATCTTGGGCTGGCCATCTGGCCAGTCATATTCGACCGCGATACCGTGCATTATCTCGCTAATAAGTTGTCCACCGCCCGCTCCGTTCGTCATGGTAACAGCGCCATCTCCATTTTCGAACATAATCATCGAACTGACGAATCCGGCGTTGAAGCCCCAATGCTGAAATCGTCGATGCGGTGAGACGCCGCGAACAATCAGGCCCAGTCCATAATCGGCGAGGCCCGGTGTGAGCATTTGAAGCGTCGTGGCTTGAGACAACACGGAATCATTCCGGCCGCTCCATGCATCCAGCACACCCAGTGCAAAGTGAGCAAGGTCGGTAGGTGTCGTCCACAATCCCGCCGCAGCCAATTCGGGATAGGTGTGTGGACCTCCGGGTACTGGTGCTCCCGAAGCTTGATAGGGTGTTGCGGCGATTTGAGCGTCAATTTCGGGTAGCGGCTGGAGGAAACTGCTATGAGTCATTCCGAACGGCTTGAGGACTGTTTCTTCAAGCAGGTTTGGGAATGGCTTATCGGTTACGTCAGTGAGCAGTTGCTGCACAATGGTGTAGCCCCCGCTAGAGTACTCAAACCGTGCGCCCGGCTCATGATTGACCACGATAGGCGCGGTGTTTGCAGGCGGCGTGCCATTGAGAACGTCGCCGAGTGAGGGAATTGGTGCGCCTGCAGGATATCCCGGAAAACTACCGACAGTGACACCAGCCGAATGATTCAGCAGCCTTCCAAGTGTGACCTTGGATTGAGTGGTGAACGAGTTGACGGGAATCTTCCATTTCCTGAGAGAGAGATTGACGTCGCCATCGACGTCGAGTTTTCCGGCCTGAGCCAATGCGAGGGCCGCTACAGCCGTAACCGGTTTGCTGATTGAGGCCGCCTGGAACAACGTTTCAGGTAATACAGGCGGACCACCGATGGTAGCGGACCCGAACCCACGAGCCTGGATCACTCCGCCATGAATCACGGCGATGCTGACGCCAGGAACGTGCAGCTTCTTCATCCGATCAGCAAGCTTCATCGGAGGTTCGCCAGCGATGGCGATGGCAGGCCGTAGGCCATTCACGATGCGCTGGATGCGCTGCTCGAAATCGCTACTGACGCCTGAGGCCGCGTCGTCCTGAGCAAATGAATACGGGAGGGGCACCGTGCTTCCTATGACGGCTAGCACGGCCAGACGGCCCACGTTGAGAATCATCGACTTGACGCTTTGCGGGCAGACAATGGATTGAGACATGATAGCGATTTTATCAAAAAGGCGCCACTTTCGGTAGGGGTCAGAGGCGGCGGTCGGCCGCTTTGGGACGACTTCTGCTCTATCTCTCGCTCCGGACATTTCGCTGCCGTGTGCCACCCAGCGCGATAGGCCAAGAAGAGAGAAGTTCGATCTAACCGCTCCACCTGCCAGATCCCGCGGACCATTGGGCGCGCTGGAGGAGCGCGACTATTGCACCATGGCCAACGTGTTCAACTCGTTGACGTCGGCGAACGACGTCTGTCAAGCACGCCACCTGTCTGACGGATGGACGGACTCCGGCCTTCGTCAAATGACGGCGGGAGTCCATTCTAAGTCAACGTCGCCAGCAGGCGGGCGGCACATGTCAAATCGGGTGTCGGTGTCACGGGGCACTTAGAACCACCAGCTCATGGCTTCGCCGCCTCTCGCGCCTTGCGGCGCGGCGGCGGCGTCTGGTAGGCCCGACCCGTCGCCGGGGCGCGCATTTTTGGATCCCAGCCGTTGCTCTCCATGGACCGGTGCCGGATCCGCACAAAACGACCATTTGTAAGTTCGACGGTCGTGTCAGACTCTTGCCCGATGACACGCGCGCTGTTGCGCCACGTCAAGTATTCCTGCCGCGTCATATTGGGCGCGCTGCGCGCGGAATATCCAGCTCAACGATTTGATTCAAGCTCATGGACGATCTTCGGATCGAGACCATAGATCTCGAGATAATGCCGATTGCAGACGATCAATCGCTGTTCGCCGTCGAAGAAGCCGAGCTCCTGAGACATGTTATTCAGAGCCGTGTCGAAGCGCTCGGCGAAGGCCTGGGCGGTTTGTTCGGCCGTGCGTGAGCGCACGCCCTCTTCGGCCACCTTGGCGTGCGCCCTATCAGATCGACCAAGTATTGGAAGTTCGTATTGATCATGCGACTGAGCAGTACGACCAGCAGCAACACGTTGATCCCGAGCGAGACCAGCATCCCTTCTCCGGAGACAAGTAGTACCGCTGCATTGGGCGTCGTATGCCCGCGATCGGAGCCCCCAGAACGCGATCAGAGGACGCGCTGCCGCCCCGATCCCGGGCAATTGAGGATTACCTCTAGCATGACGAATCCCGACCGTTTGCACGCAAACACGCAACGGGGACTCCCCGTCATCAAGAGCGACTCTTGAAAAGGCCAGCTGGCGCAGTCAGTTTCTCGCAGAAGCAAAAACCCCCAGCGTTTGCGCGCCGGGGGGCATTTCCAAGCAAATAATTTGGTTCTGGCGATGCCAAACCAAAAGCAGTCGGCGCCCGCTGCGACCGTGAAATGGTTCACAGCTCGCAAGAAACAGCTCACGAGTCACCCCTTTTACGTGCTCTTGCTTCTGTCACCGAAGTTCGACAGAATTAGAAAGTCGGATTTTAAAGGACCGGCCAGGGAATGCCGACGTCGCGGAGCGATGATATTCCACTCCAAGACGTCTTGGAATGTTGCCTCGGGGTCGCCCCGTGAAGCAAAAGTAATGATGTAGGTAGCCGTCAAGGGAAGACGACGATGATTGACGACCAGTTGGCGCGCGCACATCGCAACAATATTCAGCGCTATCACCAGTTATTGCAGACCAGCCTGACAGAGTTCGAACGCCAGTTTGTTGAAAGGCGTTTAAACGAAGAGCAATCGAAACTGGAGATTTTGGTCAGTTCGGTCTCAAGCGAAGCGCACCGTAACCAATCATGCGGACCAGACAGCCGCTTGGTTTAAGTCGCTTGGAGCGGTCGCATTGGTGGGCACGACGCGGTAACCCCCTCGGCACATCCGAGGTCGCCGATGCCTTGGCTCAGTGCGCAGTCGATATGGACGCCGAGGTCACACCGGCACTGCAGGACTTCATCGCTGTCAACGCCACAGGACGTTTCGACCTTCAGTTTGTCCTGCCCCTGCGCGGCGCTGCTCAATTCCTTGAGCCTTGCCACGGATCACCGGTACCTTGTCAACGTCAGTTCTGCTGACCCAAGCCGCGTTAACTTCACCAGCTTTTATTTCGCTGAAGCTCCATATTTCCCGAAGTATATTCGCTCGATTTTCAGTGGGGATTGCGATGGCAACACCTGCCATTTCCCGTGACGCCTTTCGAGGCTCGTTTGCTTTTTATGCAGCAAGAACTCACCACGAGCACGACGGTGAACACCGCCTATTGAATCTTTTCGCTTCGACCAAGGACATACCCGACTATCTACTCCAGCTATGGTCGGATCGCACTCAGGTGCTCGACCCCGAAATCGTCGGTAGCATGCTAGTTCCGCGCACCCGGCAGATCGCCGATGGCAGTGCACGCTATAAACACGCCAGCGATTTCCTTCATGCACTACTCAGAGACATCGATCAAAAAGCGCATTAACGATCTCGTCCTTCACTTGAAGGCCTCTGCTCGCGACCATGGTGTATCGACTGGATGGCCGCGATGTCTACACCGTGAGACAATGATTGAATGCGTTTGCTGCGCGCAGCGGCAACATTGGTCGATTTGACCTCTAAACTGCAGCTCTCAGATCAGCGACCTTCATCACTGAATTCACAACGCCCTCCTGCGCTCGCCCTCTGATTGCGGTTGGACCGTGGCTTTAGGATTACTGATCCAATGGCCATCAAGTTCATTGAGGCGAAGGTCCTTAGAGACGAACTTGCATTGCGAGGCATTCGATCACTGACCAACGATGAATCAGAGACAATTGCTGCTCGCATCTTCGAACGCATTACCGATCTCGAGCTAGAGCTCGCCGCACGCAACTTCCACACCTCGACCAGTCGCGTCGACAAACCTTGACGATTGCGGGCGTTATGTCCGTTTACGATCCCTTGCGAAGAAAGCTGGAGAGCGTACCGGGCGCACCGTTCGGCTCACATTCTCTGAAATCGAAGTGTTACTCGGAAGGTCGCTGCCCCCTTCTGCCTACAAGTTCAGTGCGTGGTGGGGCAATGAAAGCTCACGCAAAGCCGGCCACACGCCACGGCTGTCCGGTTTAAATTCATTGGACGAAGCGGATGGCGTTGATTCTACTCGATCCTGGACGTCTGCAAGCGTTCCGGGACACGAATGGAGATCAGCGCCATGCCGCACCACAATACAGTATTTCGCGATCTCCTGAAGCTTGTGCCGTGGCATCGGTTCGAAGCACTTGTGGAAGATCATGATGCCGACGCGCGGGTGCGTCGGCTCTCGACCAAGGCCCAGTTTGTAGCGCTGCTCTACGGCCAACTGTCGGGCGCGTCGGGTTTGCGCGAGGTCGTGACCGGACTTTCGAGCCACGCGGCCCGGCTCTATCATCTGAGCGCGGATGATCCGGTCCGCCGGTCGACGATGTCGGATGCCAACGCCAAGCGGCCTGTTGCGGTGTTCAACGAACTGCTGGAAGTGATGATGAAGCAGGCCCATCGCGGGCTGCGCCGCAAGCTCGCCGAGACGACCTATCTGATTGATTCCACGAGTGTGCGGTTGAACGAGCACAGCTCCGGCGGCTGGGCGCGGTTCTCGTCCGGGGTCTGCGGTGCCAAAGTGCACATGATCTACGATGCCGACGCCGATCGTCCGATCTATGCCGCGGTCAGTGCCGCCAATGTCAACGACATCACCGCAGCCCATCAGATGCCGATCGTGCCGGGCGCGACCTATGTCTTCGATCTCGGCTATTACGATTATGCCTGGTGGGCCGAGCTTGATGCCGCCGGCTGCCGCATTGTCAGCCGGTTCAAATCCAACACCCGGCTTGATGTGGTCAAGGAGTTGCCGGTCGCCCCGGGCAGCAACATCCTGTCCGATCGCATCGGCTTTCTTCCGGCACGCCAGGCGGGATGCCATCGAAACCCGATGCAGGATGCCGTACGCGAGGTGCGCATCACCATCGAGACCGGAAAG
Source organism: Bradyrhizobium nivariense (assembly GCF_029846695.2). Lineage (NCBI taxonomy): Bacteria > Pseudomonadati > Pseudomonadota > Alphaproteobacteria > Hyphomicrobiales > Nitrobacteraceae > Bradyrhizobium > Bradyrhizobium nivariense. The sequence goes on from NZ_JARWCR020000033.1 coordinate 43,660, forward strand.
GTCCTGCGCCTGCTGTCGAACGATCTCGATTCAGCGCCGAGGACATCGCCGATTTTTACCGCCGTGCTGGGCCATCGAGTTGTTATTCCGCGGGGGCAAGCAGACCCTCAAAATCACCCGCTTCGTCGGCACTTCCGAGAATGCCGTGCGCATCCAGATTGCCGTCGCCCTGATCGCGTTGCTGCTGTTGCGCCTTGCTCAGGCTACGCAGCAAACCATTCAAAGCCCGCTCGTCTTCGCAAGGCTGGTCCGCGCCAATCTCATGCAACGCCGCCGTATCGACAGCTTGCTCGTACCATCGCCGACCATCCAAGATCTGTCGCAGATGTGCCTAAGTCCTGCTCACACCTTAAACCGGACCGCCGTGGCCACACGCAGGCTATGACGTGGCTGGAGACTGGCTTCAAGGCGAAGGTGTCGCTGAAGCACCAAGCGGCCGAATTCAATCGGATCTGATTCTCGCGCGTAAAGGCGGATCCTGAAGTAGCAAGCGCAGCCATATACTGTGCCGCTGGTCGGCTGCGCTCCGTACTCTGCAAGACAGTCCTACGGCTTCGCCCGAGACACACCAACGCCAGGCACGACCACGCCGCGTGATCGAACTGCCAAAGAGAGGTAAATCCGCATCGCTCACAGGACGCTTACTCCAAACGACCACCTAAACTCGCCACAAAGCCCGCAAGTCATGCCAACCGCTCCTACCAACAAGGTTGCGCTCTTCATTGATGGGGCCAATCTCTATGCGACGGCGAAGCTCTCGGCTTCGACATCGATTACAAGCGACTGCTGAAGGAGTTTCAGATAGGGGAGCTGTTTCGGGCGTTTTACTACACCGCAGTCATCGAGGACCAGGAATAATCCTCGATCCGTCCACTGATCGATTGGTTGGACCACAGCACAACGACCACACCGTCGTCATTAAGGCGACTAAACAGTTTGTCGACCCCTCCGGCCGGCTCAAGGTGAAGGGCAACATGGACATCGAGCTTGCCGTGGACGCCGTGGAGCTGGCCGAGCTCATCGACCAGATGAGGCTGTTATCGGGTCACTTCGACTTCCGCTGCCTGGTCGAGGCCGTCCAGCGCCGCGGCGTGCGAGTCACCGTGATCTCCACCATCGCTGAGCTTCGCCGCCTGGCCGACGTCTTCACCGACCTCGTCGAACTTCAATCCAAGCTTGGCCGCGATCCGCCCGAGCGCCCCGCTCCGCGTGATCGTGAAGCGCGTGGACGCATGCCTAAATTCTTGCAAGAGCCGAAGGGAAACGATCCTCACGACAAGGGCGACGTCCGCATCGATGAATCTGGGTAGCCCGGCTTCAACATCACGGACATCCAGCCGCTGGCGACGCGCAGAGACCTACATAATGCAAATGCAGGGCGCATTGGGTTTTCCCACCGAGACGCAATATGCCTTAGCTTCGCTTGTCTGCCGGTCGATGACTATGAATCTACGGTTATGCTGCTGCCGGTGTCGGGCGACGACCTGGTGGAGCGTTCAACAGTTGCCTCGGCTTGCTGCTTCTGAACCTGCTCCTCGACGTACAAGACCACCGTGCGCCGTGTGCCCTGGTCAGTCAGCTTCAGAAATGCCCTGATCAACCGCAGCATCTGAAGATCTTCAACGCCGTTCGCCATGGCAAAGACTCATTGAAAAATGACAAGCTAAATCGGACAATTATGCAGCGGTTAGCCCCTTAGAGGAACGTGGAACTTGGTCGAAGGTTAAGGTCTGCCGGCCCTCGCCGCCGATGGTTGCCGGAGCAGCCCCGGTCTACCTCCCCAAGAGCCCACAACCGGGCCGTCTCTCCGGCGAGAACTCGCTCTCGCTCGTGACCTGCAGCGGCTGCGACGGCACCGACTGGGGAGAACCATCTGGATCGGCCGTGGGATGGCCCGCGAGCGCGTCCCTGCCGCGGTGCCGGCGCGCCCTGCCCGAGGTGCAATCTCCGCGGAGGGCGAGACGCCGCGCATGCCCGCTGGCTTCAAGGTCGAGATCGACAAGAACGGCAGGCGAATTGACAGTGGTCTTCTGGGACGAACGATCAGCTTGCCATCGCGATTTGATCTGCACTGTCTGGCGTATGCGTTGCTCGCCCTCGATCGCGCCGACCGACGCCACGTTTATCTGGTGCAGGACGACTTCGGAGCGCGGGCCGGCCGCGCTTGGCGCGAGATCGACGAAGCGCACACGGACCTCCCAACTGCAAGCATCATCGTCCTCACCGCTGTCGTATACGGGCGTGGATCATAGAGGCCGCTGGTCGGCGATAACGGCGAGAAGAAGCCGTGACCGACTGCAGGGTTGGCGATCCCTCGGTCGGGTTCGTCCATTCAATCCTCGACCCCTAGTTCGGCCCAACGGCACGGCCGTTGAGCGGGGGGACGCTGGTCGTTGAGGGTCTGGAGAACAATGTCTGGATATTTGAGGAATAGCTTACGTTGATGCTCCCTCTATCCGAATTTGTACTGCGTTTGACACTCTTGTTATCGCGGCGAATCCGGCTGACCGCGCCACCATTCACTTAAGCCCGCGACGATTAGCCGAGCTTTGCGATGGGGCGCTCTCCCCGGCACGCTCACACGCATACCGGACCCGTACACAGAATCTTGTCGGCTGCCGGCCGTAACGCGATCACCTGCGGACTCTTTGATATTGCACGACATGCGGCGAGAATTCAAAGCACCACGACAGACCATTCTGCCGTCCCATAAGGGGTACTCCTTCAGGAAAATCGGAGCGTTTGCTCCCCGCAAATTCGTTGCACCAAATGGGTCATCTCCGTCGTCTCCGACCTGGAGGAGGGCAGCCGCATGGCCGATAATGCTTCCGAGCGGATCCTTGATGACCGCACCCGTGGATGCCGAGCGACCATATCCTGCCACGGCATTCGCCTCTATTCGACCGTAACCGATTTGGCGAGATTGCGCGGCTGGTCCACATCGGTGCCCATGATGACTGCCGTATGATAAGCGAGCAACTGGATCGGAACGGCGTAGACTATCGGCGCGAAGGTCGACGCCATGTCAGGCAGCAATACCGTAGCTACGGGCTCAACGCCTGCTTCCGCCGCACCTTTGGCATCCGTGATCAGAATGATCTTGCCGCCGCGCGCTACGACCTCTTGCATGTTCGACACGGTTTTTTCGAACACTCCGTCGAAAGGCGCGATGACCACGACAGGCATGTTCTCATCGATCAGAGCGATCGGGCCATGCTTGAGTTCGCCTGCGGCATAACCCTCGGCGTGAATATAGGAGATTTCCTTCAGCTTCAGCGCGCCTTCTAACGCAAGCGGATAGCTGGTGCCGCGCCCCAAATAAAGGACGTCACGCGATTTTGCGACATAGCGAGCCAGCTTCTCGATCTGCGGCCCGCTGACAAGGGCGGCGGCCATCAAACGCGGAACTTCAATCAGCCCCCTCACGAGCTTTCGCTCTTCGCTCACGGAGATCTCGCCACGCGCTGTTCCCGCAGCGACCGCGAGGGCGGCGAGCGCCATCAACTGACAGGTGAAGGCTTTCGTGGAGGCAACGCCGATTTCCGGGCCGGCCAGGGTCGGCAGCACCGTTTCACTTTCACGCGCAATCGTGGAGGTCGGAACGTTCACAACAGAGACGGTGTGAACCCCCATCTCCTTGGCGTAGCGAAGTGCTGCCAGCGTGTCGGCGGTTTCGCCCGATTGCGAGATGAAGACCGCGAGGTCGCCTCTACGGAGCGGCGCTTCGCGATAGCGGAATTCGGAGGCGATATCGACATCGACGGGGATATGTGCCAGCCGTTCGAACCAGTACTTCGCGATAGCGCCCGCATAACTTGCGGTGCCGCAGGCCGTGATCGTAACACGCCCGACGTCGCTGAAATCGAACGGTAGCTTGATCGGCAGCGCCACCCGCTCGGCTTTCATATCCACATAGTGGGCGAGTGTGCGGCCCACTACGTCCGGCTGCTCGCAAATCTCCTTGGCCATGAAATGGCGATGGTTGGCCTTGTCGGCGACGAACGACGCCCCACCCGATTGGAGCACCTCGCGCATGACGACCGCGCCATTGGTGTCCCGGATCACTCCTCTCTCGCGTGACAGCACCACCCAGTCACCGTCTTCCAGGTAGCTGATGCCCTTGGCAAACGGAGCGAGGGCAATTGCATCAGAACCGAGATAGGTCTCGCCGTTGCCATAGCCCACCGCCAGTGGCGAACCCTTGCGCGCCCCGATCAGAAGATCGCGATATCCCTTGAAGAGAAACACCAGCGCAAAGGCGCCGCGTAGCTGCGGCAACGACGCCTTGACGGCTTCCTGAGGCGAATAGCCCATTAGCAGGTAGGAATGAACGAGGTGTGCTACGACTTCACTATCCGTTTCGCTCGCGAATCTCGCGCCCTTCGCTTCGAGCCCCTGCCGCAATTTCCGAAAGTTCTCGATGATGCCGTTATGGACCACCGCGACGCGCTCGGTCGCGTGTGGATGCGCATTGCACTCTGTCGGCTTGCCGTGCGTCGCCCAGCGCGTGTGACCGATTCCGACGTCCCCACCCAGCGGCTCGTCGCGCAACCGCACCTCCAGGTTCTTGAGCTTGCCTTCGGCACGCCGGCGCTCGAGATGACCATCATCGAGGGTGGCCACCCCTGTCGAGTCGTAACCACGATATTCGAGCCGCCTGAGGGCATCGATCAATCGCCCCGATACCGCAGTTTGTCCTAGTATGCCGATAATTCCGCACATCCGTCAGATCTCTCGCCTTGCCGACAATCACCAAATGCACGCGCGCGATGATCATCATCGCCGGTTGGTGCGAATTGGGGCGCTCGAATCCGGAGAATTGCAGCAACAAACGCGGGGTACTCCGCTTGAGCGAGCGAATGCAGAAAGCGCCCTCCTCTTTTCGAGGAGATCCGCTGCGGCACAGATCAATGTCGTGAATGCGATTGCGGCGGGTGAATGCGTGATCTGGATCTGAGCCGTGCTTCCAGGTGCCTTACGCGAGGCGGTTCAATAGCTGCCGGGAGCCGGGGCGAACGCGTGCAAGTGAATCAGCAGGCAAGCCTCCGCCGTCGCTATGCCTTCGATGCGAAGAGATCGCGGCCCCGGCGGGGGGCTGATTTGCAGGGAAGCCGGGGCCGCCGAACACGCCGAATTGGGCAATTGCGGCGCAACGTGACTCTAGACCGCAAGAAGCAATAGTCCATGTCAACCACGAGAATCCGGTTCGACGTTGAGGTACTCAACAATGATCATGGACCTGGAATGGCAGCTCGTCGAAGGTCCACTCGGGGACGCTACTGCTACGTCCGCTTGGTTTTGTCCCGGGAGTGCACTCGTTTTCCGGAAACGCCAATGCCTCGCTATTTCTTCCACGTTCACGACGTCGACGGCGGTTCAATACCCGACGACCTTGGCTTGAATCTCCCCGACATCGACGCCGCCCGGATAGCGGCCATTGACTTGAGCCGCGAGATCCTGCGAAGTGACGTCGTCGGGACATTTCAGGACCATCCGTCTTGGCGGATCGAGGTGAGCGACAGGCCTGAGATGACCAGTCTGCCACTGTTTGTCCTTCACTTTTCGGTAGAGCAATAGCCTGCAGCAAGCACCTGCTGATAGAACCCCGCGAGCGTCGGATTAATCCCGATGGGAACGTCAGTTGGCCTCGGCAGAGCTCTCCGCTCAGTCATTCCGTCGACTTGACCGGAGCGCCCCGATCATTCTGCGAAATGGCCAAGGCCGCGAGCGCTGTCCGATTGCTGATCTCCAGCTTCTGGAAGATGTGGTGAAGATGGACTTTGATTGTGCCGTCGGCAATGTTCAAGCGGCGTCCAATTTGCTTGTTTGATAGTCCTTCCGAAACCAAGCGCATGATCTGTCGCTCTCGGTCCGTCAGCACGGCCAGCGCATTGTCTGAATTCACCCCATGCCCCGCTGGCATAACCTGATCAATTGAGGACTGCGGCACGATTCTCTCACCGCTCGCGATTTGCCGCAAAGATCGCACCAGCGCTTCCGGCAAGATCTCCTTCAAGAGCACGCTGCAGCCGTCGAACGCGTCCGGCAAGACGAGCTCGTAGTCTTCTGAAGAGATGAAAAACACCAAGCGGATCGAGCAATCGGCTGAATTGAGGGCAGACAAGTTAAGCGCGATCAGCTCGGGCATTGTTGAATCGAGAATCACGATATCGGGCGCAAGCCTCTCGATCGCCTGCATACAACTTGCCGCATCACCACAAGATGCAACAATCTTGAAGTCGCCCTCCGCACCGAGCACGCTGCTCAGACCTCGCAAGACCACCGGATGCCGGTCTGCGACCACTACCCTTGTGCAACTCATTGGGCTCCTCAACCAGTAGACCCCGATCTCAACGCTCACTCACCTGGCTTTGTTTCACTTCCATATCGGTATGGCTCGACACATTTGGGAGACTGCAAGAAATGTCGACCCCACCCCGCAACACGCTCACGCCAATTAACCTATAGAATTCACCGTATGCTCTCCGGCCCAACGACCGCGGCCGATGCCTTACCGCAGACCAGCGATCAGTGTCCCGGGGCGCTTCGCCCGTAAGATCCCGGTGGTGGTTCGTCACACCGCGTATTCGCGACGAGAACTTCCCGTAACCCAAACTCGAAGATCTTATCTTTTGTCTCTGGCTATTCCGCTACACGTCTCCCTCGGAGATTGCCTGAGTCAACAGCAGTTCAGCCCGGCGCGCGGCTCCAGGGATCGACTCAATGTATGCAAGAATTCTGATGTTGGCTCATCTGCAGATTGCGAAAATACTGGCACGGAAGCCGACGGATCCGCGAGTGCACCTACAACGAACGATATATATGGAAATGCAAAATTCGCATTTAACGTCCCAAAACGTTAACAAACAATTAAGGCCGGAAACTTGCCAAATGATGGCAAAGGCTGGAAGCACACAGCCGGGGTAGCACGAAAGGGTAGTGTACCAAGGACGATCACTAAGCGGCCTGTCAGGAGGCAGACGGACTGATCGGCGCAGATCGTTTTGACTTCAATGCTGATGGTTTTGAATTCCCAATGTTTCATCGCAGTCGTTTTTGCGTAGCGTAGGAGGGTAGAATGCCGAGGCGTCAATCTTACGAAACAATTCTTATTGGAAAAAACATTTTGGTCAGGGAGGGAATTTCGCGGATCCTACATGCGGCACATTTCCGGATCGTGCTCTCTGCTTCGAGCGCTGATGAACTACCAAGCGAACTCCAAGCACCTCAACTGCTGTTTCTCATCATCCACAACGGCGACAGTTTCGATCTCGCATTGGACCAGATACACTTCGTAAAAGCTCACTATCCTGATGCTCGAATCGCAGTCGTGTCGGATCATTATCGCCCAGATGAACTTGTTTTGGCCTATCGGGCCGGTGCGAGTGGCTATTTCGTGAACGTCAATTCTTGCGATGCCTTCATCAAATCCATTGAACTCGTGACGATGGGTGAGGCTGTCTTTCCTCCGGCATTCCTTTCGTTCGCGCTTGACGGCATCCTTGAGCGCGAAGCAGCACCAACCCTTGAGCGCGAAGCAGCACCAACCGAAGAGGTCGAGCACGGCATCGTGCTCGCCGCGGAGGAACAGGCTGCGCCACATCTTTCTCCACGCGAGAAGGCGATCTTGTCTTGTTTGATCGAGGGCAATTCCAACAAGTCCATCGCCCGAAAGATCGACATAGCTGAGGCGACCGTGAAAGTTCACGTCAAGGCGATCCTGCGCAAGATCCGGGTCCAGAACCGGACGCAGGCTGCGATCTGGGGAATGAACAATGGGACACCGGTGCACGCCGCAAATGGACACACCCTGCCCTCGATTATCCCTCTACATGCGCCTACCAGCTCATCGCAACTGCGCCTTCGGCAAGCGATAAAGAACTAATCCCGCGGTACGGCAACCGTCGCGCGGTTCGCAATCTTCTCGAAACGCCACAGCGGCCACGCTGTTGTGGCGTTTTTTTCGTGCATATCTCGACCGTCCAGGTCTACGCAGCGCAGTGATCGTGCCAGGATTTCTCGCGCTTGAACGCGCCGACCAGCGCAGCTCCACCTGCGCTCATCATTCGACACTCGATTGCGATCGCAGTGGGTCCACTGGATCATGTCCTCATACCCAGATCGTCTCATGCAAACGCACGAAGACGCGTCCGCTCAATTGCGCTTACGTTCTTTCCAACGCCGGTCCGATCGGCGCGCTGAGATCAGACTTGCGCAGGCGAAAGTACATAGTTGATCGATTGCAGACTCTAGCAATACGGAGGGTTTTATGAAGGGGGTTATTCAATGCGGCGAAGGAACACGCTTACGCCCACACCTGCCGAAGCCATTATGCCGATCGGTGCGCGTGCTGTTCTTGAGCTCGTCCTCAAATGGCTCAGTCGGAACGGGATCAGAGAGGTCTACGTCAGGACCGGATATCCGCGCCACCTCCTTCGCAGCGTCTGCGGGGACGGCAATCGGTGGGACATGCGCATCAACAACACCTAGGAGATGGAGCCGCTCGAAACCATTGGTCCACTGTCGTTGCTGCGACCAGCTCGTGAGCCGTTTCTCGTTCCTAATGGCGACGTGCTGACGAATCTGAATCTCAATCAGTTCGTGATCTGCCATCGGCGCGGCAACTCTCCACTCTCAGATCGCCACTCTGTGCCGGCCTCGCGATGGCATCACTTTCACCCGTGTCCGTCGTTGTCGCGTTTGTCATTTGTCTGGAGAGCGGACCGCCACTCCTGTTCTCGCAGCGCCGCATGGGCCAAAGCGGCGAACCGTTTCGCATGTACAAGTTTCGCAAGTTCAGCCCGAGCTGCGGCAGCGACGGCTCTTCCCTGATGACGCTGCAGGAGGATGAACGTATGACGGCCGTCGCCCGAATCCTCGCCGCGACCGGCTGGACGAGCTGCCGCAGCTCTGGAACGTCTTGCGGGACGATATGTCTCTCGTGGGGGCCCGGCCAGAGTCTCTCAGCTTTTCCGATTGCTTTCGCGACGGCTTCGAAAGCTGCTCGACTACAAGCCGGGCGTGTTTGGCTCGTGCCAGGTCCTGTTTAGACACGAAAACAGGATGTACCCCGCCGACACGCCCGCAGCAGGGGTATTATCGGAAGGTCCTGTTTCCAGCCAAGGCGAAAACCGACCTTGCCTATCTTCCGCACTGGACTCTCGGATCGGATTTCGGCTGGATTGCCCGTGTTCCACCATCTTCGCCAGCAACGGTCATCCGCGGCGAGGCGGTGTCGTAGACCGCCTGGCCCATGGGTGCTTGGAGCCGGTCTGCCGCGCGATCCGATCGAGCTCGGAGGAACGCGAGCAGTTTTCTCCATTCCCAACACGCCCGGTGCCACCCTCGAATGATTCCCCGAACTCCTGTGCAGCAGACCTCACCAGATCCTGATGCGCTTGGCGCCTGCTCGTTCGCATCAGCGACCACAAGACGGGCGTCAGTTAGATGCTTGTAGTCGATGAACAAAGAATACCTGAGGAGATAGCGGGCTCATCGATACGAGCAGAGGCGGCCAATCTCACGGTCAAAGCCCGCCGTTGGCTCATTAGGAGTAAGGCAGATGCGAGGTCTTCCAACCCAGAAGGACATCGAGTGCCGCGCATATCGGCTGTGGGAGCAAGCCGGGATGCCTAAGGGCGAGACCAAGAGTTTTTTTGAAGCGAAGCGGCAGCTGAAGAGAGAGCTGCTCCGCGACGAACCGTCGGTTGCCGGTACTCAGAAGAAACATCTATGAAACCCCAGACCGAGAAGACGTGGAAGTGGGAGCTTCGAACAAGGACATTGCGCGTCGGCTGAACATTTGCGACGAGACCACGAAGGTTCATCTTCACCATATCTTCCAGGAGCTCGAATCAGCAACCGGACAGTGCTCGCTGGGCTCGCGGTCTCGGTCTCGGATATTGACAATGGTGGCGCGGCATTTCCGTTGCGCGCCTCCGTTCGCTGGCGAGATGGCAGCGCATTGCAGTTCGTGCCGGCAGCCGACATTCGTGGATCGATGTGTTGAGACGGCTCTCGTCTGCCAAAAGGAGCCAACGCCGCTTTTTCCCACACTAGGATGGCCGGCGTTCGGCTTACAGCGACACCATAGCCAGACACAGTCGACGACTTGCGCCTCCGGATATCGTACAATCACGGCACGATCTATCGGCCTCCAGAGTTCGTACCACGATAGCCGTCGGGATTCTTGCATTGCCAGCGCCAATGGTCCGCGCACATTTCCTCCAGTGATCGCACCGATTTCCAGCCCAACTCCCTTTCCGCAAACGTAGGATCGGCAAAACAGACGGCGACATCACCGGCCCGGCGTTTGTCAATTTCAAATGGAACCGACCTGCCGCTCACGGCTTCAAATGTCCGAACAACGTCCAGAACGCTGCTGCCATTGCCCGTTCCAAAGTTCGCCGTAAGGAGTCCAGGCTGCTTCAGGTTATTCAATACACTCAGATGACCAGACGCAAGATCAACGACGTGAATGAAGTCGCGGATCCCAGTGCCATCCGGCGTGTCGTAATCGTTTCCCCAAATCTGCAGCTTCTCTCGTTTTCCGATCGCCACTTGCGCGACAAATGGCAGCAGATTGTTCGGAACGCCCTTGGGGTCTTCACCGATCAGCCCGCTTTCATGTGCGCCAACCGGATTGAAATATCGGAGAATCCCAATCCGCCAATCATTGTCGGACCGATAGAGATCCTTCAGCATTTCCTCGATGAAGAACTTGGTACGGCCGTATGGGTTTGTCGGTCCGAGAGGGTGGTGCTCATCGAGCGGCAGGTAGGTAGGTACACCGTAGACAGTGGCGGACGAGCTAAAGACGAGCGTCTTTACAGTTGCCCTGTTCATCGCCGAAACGAGGCGCATGGTTCCGAGCAGGTTGTTTTCATAATAGGTCATTGGCCGAATGCTGGATTCCGCTACCGCCTTCAGGCCCGCAAGATGGATAACCGCAGTTACTTCGTATGCGCAAAGTGTTTCGTAGATGGCCTCTTCATCCAGAATGTCGACGTGCCGAAAGGCGAGGGACCGCCCGCAGATGAGTTGTACCCGCTCAAGGGAGGCTTTGTTGCTGTTTGAGAGATTGTCGACTACGACGGCATCGAATCCAGCGTCCAGCAAGGCAATGCACACATGGGACCCGATATAGCCAGCGCCTCCAGTCAAAAGAATCATCTTGGACAGTTCCTGTGTTTACACAACCGGCCTTATTCCTGCGCATCCACCGTCTATGCTCTCAAAACTCAACCGCGGTAGCAGATGCTGCGACGCGACTGCGGCAAGAGGCTTCGCCGCAGGCCGCCTGAAGCTCGATGCGACCGGTGTCAGCAGCTTTGCCAGACTCCTCACGTTTCCAGCTGACTTCTCACCACAGCTGAGTGCAACGACGCCGAGGGATTACCTCCTTTGGCTTCGCTTGCCGACGCCGCGCCTCGTATCGTTCTTTCGCCTTCTTGATTCCCGCTGCTGCAGCCTACGCAATAGAATCCTGCCCGTTGGTTGCGTCGCCGCGCGTCCCGTAACTTCCCCATTCCGCAACGACCAGGGGTCATAGGTCTCTGCGAGCGAGAAGGCTGCCTGAGCGCTGCCAATCTGGACGGCGCGCTCCAGCACAATCCGCGTCCCACCTACATCGCTTGGTCGAGGAGCATGCTCGCGCGCGCGATGAGCTCTGCCGCAGCAGCCTCCTCAAGATGAAGCCGCGCACGGCGCGCCGTTCGCCGCCGCCTGTGCAATCCCAGTCACTGGATGGGAACTGGCAACAAATGGGTAATTACGATGGTCCATTGAGCCATTGCAGCGCGGGACTAAAATTTCGATCAGCAATCCGCTCAAATACCCGTTCCCAATCTATTGGTGGCGATCCGAATTAAAATTGGGCGTAGAAAGTAGGGTTTGATGGCTTTTCGCATTAGGGCCCGCGAGCGGAGCGAGTGGGGGAATCGTCGATATGGCATTGGTGGCCAGGACCGGCCGGGCGATCACGAGCTTGAATGCGGGGCTAGCGGCGCCAGCACTGCCCTCTCGAGCCTTTTGAATAAAGCAGTCGAGCTGAGACCCGGGATCATAATGCCGGTTTTCGAGAACGATGGATTGGAGGTCCTGGCATTCATGCTCGATGCGGAGCAGGACATCATCCGGCGGATAGGCGTTTGCCTCAACGAAGAGGAACGTCGACGCGCCCAGGGGTTAAGACTGGAGCAGGACCGCCGCCGCTTTGTTGCTACCCGTGGGCAGTTGCGCCGGGTCCTCGGTTCCAAACTGGGAATTTCGCCGTCCGAGGTCGAACTAGAGTATGGGCGGCTGGGCAAACCCCACCTTTCGTACCGTATGCCTGCGCGCGATTTGCGCTTCAGCGTCTCACGATCCGCAGATGTGGCGGTCGTGGCCCTCTCGACCAAGCAAGAGGTCGGGGTGGACATCGAGGCAGTTCTCCCTGTGCCCGAAGCGGACGAGATCGCGGCGCTCTGCTTTTCCGCCTCCGAGTATGCGTCCTACACCGCCCTTGGTCCGGAAGACCGGCTGGAAGGCTTCCTCCGGCGCTGGACCCGGCTGGAGGCTATCTCTAAGGCCCTGGGGTGCGGCTTAGGACAGCGCATTTCCTGGGATGAAAAGGATTGGGCTGTCCGAAGTTTCATACCGAAACCTGGATATATCGGGAGCGTGGTCGTTCGGAAATGAATGATCGTCCGGTGATGTGATTTGATTTTCTGCTCGATGGGAGCCATCTCATGAATGAAGTCCTACCTATCGCGGCGGAGGGCTTAGCGCTTGCCCTGCTGAAAGACGCCGATCATCAGGCGCTGGTTGTCGAGTACAACGCCACGGCAGCGCCCTACCCATCGGACAGGACGATCATCGATCTCTTCCGCGATCAGGTGACGCGTAGTCCTGATGCCGAAGCGATCCGCTTTGGTGATGCAACGCTGACGTACCGGCAGCTCGACGAACGCTCCAACCAGATGGCCACGCATTTGAGCTCGACCGGCGTAGGGCCGGGTCGGATTGCCGTGGTGTTCATGGAGCACTCTATTGAGGTCGTCGTCGCGATCTTAGGCGTCCTGAAGTCAGGCGCAGCTTATGTGCCGCTGGATGCGGCAACGCCAAAGGGGCGTATCGCAACAATCCTGAACGATATTTCCAACGGGACCGACGGGCGGCCGCCGGTGGCGATCACTCAGGCGCGCCTGCAATCCGCCATTTCCTCGAACCTTGCCGACATCTTCGTGCTCGACGCCGATTTCGGTTCGATTTCGAATCAGCCGGACTCGGCCCGGCCGTCCGCTGCCACGTCGGACGTCACCGCCTATATCATCTTCACCTCCGGCTCGACCGGCACTCCCAAGGGCGTCGAGATCGAGCACCGCAGCCTGGTGAACTACATCTGGTGGGCCGCTCGGGTGTACAGTTCCGGCGAACGTCTCACATGGCCCCTTTTCTCATCCCTCGCCTTCGACCTTACCGTCACAACGCTCTTCACGCCCCTCATCACCGGCGGCCGCATCGTGGTCTATCTTGGTGACCCCGGAGTGCAGAGCATGGTGGTGCTGAAGGTCATCGACGACAATGCCGTCGATATCATGAAGCTGACGCCTGCGCATCTCGCGATGATCCGCGACCGCAATCTTGAGACCACAAGACTGCGCAAGTTCATCGTGGGTGGCGAAGATTTCAAGACCGAGTTGGCTCGCGATATCACGAAAGCGATCCACCATCCTATCGAGATCTACAACGAGTACGGGCCAACCGAAGCCACAGTGGGCTGCATGATTCACCGTTTCGACATTGACCGGGATCAATCCGCATCGGTGCCGATCGGCGTTCCGGCCGCCAATGCGGGAATCTACATCCTTAGCAAGGCATATCACCCCACCGGCCCCGCCATCATCGGAGAGATGTTCATTGCCGGCGACGGTCTCGCGAGAGGTTATTTCAATCGGCCGGACCTGACCGACGAGCGCTTCCGCACGGCCGCCGATCCCCGAGGTGGGTCTTCGAATCTGCGGCTTTATAAGACGGGCGATCTCGCCCGCTGGAACTCGCAAGGGCGCCTGGAATTTCTCGGCCGCGCCGACCATCAGGTGAAGGTCGGTGGCACACGTATCGAGCTGGGCGAGATCGAAGCGCGGCTTCTCAGGCACCCGCACGTTCAGGAATGCGCTGTCGCTGCCATCGCCGCCTCGGTGGCGAAACCAGCGACACAAATAATGGCCCAAATCGGCTATGTCGAACCGCCAGCGGCCGACGACGGCATCGCACGACTTGTCGCCTACTATGTCTCGTCGAAACCCCCGACCGTGACGGACCTGCGCGCCCACCTCGCCGAAGAACTCTTGGAGTCCATGATTCCGACGCACTTTGTTCGCCTCGAGCGGATGCCACTCACGTCCAACGGCAAGATCGACCGCTCCTCGCTACCCGAGCCGACGGCAGAAAACATCCAGCCTGCACAAGACTTCGCCGCCCCCTCCACCGAGACCGAGAAGACGCTCGCCGCGCTGTGGTGCGATCTCTTGAAGATCAAGTCGATCGGACGTCGCGACAACTTCTTCGACTTGGGTGGGCACTCGCTCCTGGTGATCCGGGCGGTGTCGCGCGTGCGAAAGACCTTCGGCGTCGACGTGCAGCTTCGCAATCTGTTCGAGCGCCCGACTGTGGCCGAACTGGCGGAAGTGATCGACGGAATGCGCAGCGTGGCCGATACTCCTTCAGTCTCGGAGCAACCGAAAGAGGAAATCCTCCAGTTCCATGCCCGTGGCGATAGGCCTCCCCTGTACTTCTTCAATGGGGACCTCATCAGCGGCCACTTGACTGTGCGGCGGATGGCGGAGGTTTTCGGGCCTGATTACCCGATCATCTCCATCGATCCCCACGGACTTCGCGGGGAGCAGATTCCACCGTCGATCGAGGAGATGGCCGCCGACCGCCTGCCGCTGATCCTGGAACGGCAGGCGAGCGGCCCGTTCCTCCTGGGCGGCAAATGCAACGGCGCCGTGGTGGCGTTCGAGGCAGCCCGCCTGCTGATGGCAGCCGGCCACAAGGTTGATCTGGTTGCGATGGTCGACCCGCCGACCATCAATGCCCGTCCGGTGGCGCGGGCGATCATCAGGCTGATGAGGCCGCTAGTTTCGCCTTACCATCTGCGCTGGACTTATCAACTGTTGGTCCAACTGGAAATATTCCTCAAGGCGTCAACGAGCAAGAAAATTACTAAGCTGCTGAAGCGGCTGCGGATCGGGAATCTGCATGACGGTTTGTCCAATCCCGATGTTGATATCCCCCCGGTGTTATGGGACGTTTATTCACTCGCAATGGCGCGATATCTTCCTGCACCGCTCGAGGCACCTGTGAGTTTTTACGCGGCCGGCTCCAACGGTCGGGCGTGGCGGCTCAGCTCCCAACTCGAAGTAATTGAGGTGCCCGGGGAGCATAGTGACACCTTGGCCTCTGGCGCGGATCTGCTGGTTGACCATCTGCGGCAAAGAATTGACCTTCTGACTGACGGCGCGGCTCGGTCAATGAACCGTACGCGTCCGCCGACGCCTGCTGAGATGCAGGGGTTGTGGAAGGGCACGTCCAGCCCGAGCCGGCAGCCAATTGTCGGCCGCCATGCCATCGAACAACGACCGGGGACTGTAGATTTTTGAAACAACAAAACTGATATCTTCTGAACGGAGCTTTTGCGTTGGATTCACAGCAGAGCGGATGAAGATGATGGACAAAGCTTGGGTACCGCCGCGCGGACCGGGGCTGCCTTGGGTGGCGGGCGAGTATGAGTCCTTACGGGACCAGGTCCGCCGGTTCGTCGAGGAAGAGATCAAGCCCTGTGCGGATCGCTGGGAAGAAGACGGGTTCATTCCCCGTTCGATCCTGCGCCGCATGGGCGAACTAGGCTTCTTCGGCATCCGCTACCCGGCCGAGTATGGTGGTGCCGAGATGGACGTGGTCGCATCGACGGTCTTCGCCGAGGAACTCGGGCGCTCGACCTATTGCGGCGTCGCCGATGCGGTGCTGGTCCATACCGACATGGCTTCAGGGTATGTCTTTCACGATGGGACCAACGCCCAGCGCGCCCGCTGGATGCCGCGTATCATCAGCGGCGAAGTGATCACCGCGATCGCCATCACGGAGCCGGATGCGGGCTCGGACGTGAAGGCCATCCGCACGCGCGCGCTCCGAGAGGGCAACTCCTACGTCCTCGACGGCACGAAGCTCTACATCACGAACGGCGTCCACGCGAATCTCTACTGCGTCGCGGCCAAGACTGATCCCTCGGCAGGAAGCAACGGGATCACGATGTTCCTCGTCGAGAAGGGCACACCGGGCTTCCGCGTCGCCCGCGAGTTGGACAAGCACGGCTGGCGCTCCTCCGATACGGCAGAGCTCGTCTTCGACGGTTGCCGTATCCCGGCCGAGAACGTGCTCGGCGCGGAGGGACAGGGCTTCTACTGCATGATGCGCAACCTCCAGAACGAGCGCCTTGTGCTTGCCGCCATGGCGATAGGGACTGCCGAGGTGGCGATGGATATCACCCTCGCTTGGGTGAAAGCTCGCCGCGCATTCGGGGCCGTCCTATGGGATATGCAGGTGATCCGTCAACGTCTCGCTATGCTCTCTGCGAAAGTGGAGGCGGCCCGCCAGTTTCTCTATGCCACCGCTTGGCGCGTGGCGGCGGACGAAGATTGCATGCGCGAGATCTCCATGTTGAAGGCCATCTGTGGCGAACTCGTCAACGAGGTCGTGTATGCCTGCGTGCAGTTCCACGGAGCTATGGGCGTCATGCGCGAGAGTCCGATCGAGCGCATAGCGCGTGACGCCCGCATCCTATCCATCGCCGGCGGTGCGACGGAGGTGATGCTGGAAGTGGTCGCGTCAATGTCGTGAGCTTAATGCGGCAGCGAGGACATCGCTCTGGCGTTGAATATAGGAGGGCTTGCCATGAAGTGGATCTCAATAGGCCGAGACAGTCGAGAGCACCGTTCGAGGCCAGGCTCCGTGGCATTAAGCGGAAGCTGCGAGGCCTTGCTACGAGTCTGCCAGAACCTGCGGCTCCTTATTCCGTATTTGGGGACTAGTTCCTAGACGATCGGTTTGTCTCCTCATCATTAGGAGCTGTTCCCATGTGTTCGATCTTCGGTATTTTCGGCCTGCAGGCTGGCGACGACCTCCCGGCGCTGCGCCGCCGCTCCCTTGATCTGTCCCAGCGCCAGCGCCATCGCGGCCCGGACTGGAGCGGCGTCTACGTCGATGCCGCGGCCATCATGGTCCACGAGCGCCTGGCCATCGTCGACCCGGCCGGCGGCTCACAGCCGCTGCTGTCCGAGGATGGCGGCCTGGCCTTGGCAGTCAACGGCGAGATCTATAACCATCGCGAACTCAAGGCCGAACTGGTCCAGCCCTACGCCTTCCAGACCGGCTCGGACTGCGAGGTGATCAACGCGCTGTACCGCGAAGACAGCCCGGCCTCGTTCCTGAACCGCCTCAACGGCATCTTCGCGTTCGCGCTGTGGGACTGCCGGCAGCAGCGCGTGCTGATCGCGCGCGATCCGATCGGCGTGGTGCCGCTATACTGGGGCCATGACAAGGATGGCCGCCTGGTAGTCGCCTCCGAGCTGAAGTCGCTGGTCGACATCTGCGCTGACGCCGCGCAGTTCCCGCCGGGCCACTGGTACGACAACGCCACCGATACGTTGACCCGCTACTACGAGCGCCCGTGGCGCGACTACCACGCGGTCGAGGGCGTAGAAGCCGACCGCACCGCGCTGCGCGAAGCTTTCGAACGTGCGGTGCATCGCCAGCTGATGAGCGATGTGCCGTACGGGGTGCTGCTGTCCGGCGGCCTCGATTCGTCGCTGGTCGCTGCCGTTGCCACGCGTTACGCACGCCACCGCATCGAGGATAATGACCAAAGCGAGGCATGGTGGCCGCGCCTGCATTCGTTCGCCATCGGTCTGAAGGGCTCGCCCGACTTGGCCGCCGCAGCGATCGCCGCCGAGGCGTTGGGCACGGTGCACCACGGCTTCGAATACACCTTCGAAGAAGGCCTGGACGTCCTGCCGGACGTGATCCGCCACGTCGAAACCTACGACGTGACCACCATCCGCGCCTCCACGCCAATGTTCCTACTGGCGCGCCGGATCAAGGCGATGGGGGTGAAGATGGTGCTGTCCGGCGAGGGCAGCGACGAAATCTTCGGCGGCTACCTCTACTTCCACAAGGCGCCCAACGCGCGCGAATTCCACGAAGAGCTGGTGCGCAAGCTCGACGCGCTCAATAACTACGATTGCCTTCGCGCCAACAAGTCGATGATGGCCTGGGGCGTGGAACCGCGCGTGCCGTTCCTGGACCGCGAGTTCCTCGACGTGGCAATGTGCATCGATGCCAAGCACAAGATGGTCGGCAAGGGTGCCGACGGCGCGCGACGGATCGAAAAGGCGGTGCTGCGCGAAGCGTTCGAAGGCTATCTGCCGGATTCGATCCTGTGGCGGCAGAAGGAGCAGTTCAGCGATGGCGTAGGCTACGATTGGATCGACGGGTTGAAGGCACACGCCGAAGCGCAGGTCAGCAACCGGGTGATGGCCGCCGCCGACAAGCGCTTCGTGCACAACCCGCCGCAGACCAAGGAGGCGTACTACTACCGCCACCTGTTCGAGCAGTTCTTCCCAACTCAGGCGGCGGCCGAAACGGTGCCGAGTGGCAAATCGATCGCCTGCTCCTCGCCGGCGGCGATCGCCTGGGACGCCAGTTTCGCGGCGATGGCCGATCCGTCCGGGCGTGCCGTGGCCGGTGTGCACGAGCAGGCGCTGGCCTAATCGCAGGCACCGATCGACGGCGTGGTCGCGCCGTGACGATCCCGACCGGGGATCGCCGAGCTGGTCCGCGCGAACTCTTTTCACCCGCGCCCCCTTGGCTTTTACGGTGACGCCGACGGCACGCGCGCGGCCTATCCTTTGCGCGATCATCGCGACCATCGGTGCGCGGACGACCAACCGCGGTGCGATACGCGCCGCCCTAACAGCGATCGCGACGTTGGTAATAACGGTCGGACGATCGAAAAGCTGGGGTCAGAAACGCAAACGAGCGTATCCTGACCCTGTGTTAAAGCCGGTGATACTCACGATACCATTTCGCGAACCGTGCAACACCCTCGCCGATTGGCGTGGACGGGCGGAATCCGATGTCGCGTTCGAGCTCGGCAGTATCGGCGTAGGTCGCCTCGACGTCGCCGGGCTGCATCGGAAGCATTTCCTTGATTGCCGTCCTGCCGAACTCCTTCTCCAGCAGAGATACCACATCCATCAGATCTTCAGGACGGTTGTTGCCGACATTGTAAATTTTCCAAGGGGCGCTGCTGGTCGCGGGATCGGCGGGCGGGCCCGACTGTCCCTGGGGTGGACGGTCGATCAGGCGTACGATCGCCTGGCTCACGTCATCGACATAGGTGAAGTCGCGCCGCATCGCTCCATTGTTAAACAGCCTGATCGGTTCGCCGGCAAGGATTGCCTTGGCAAAGATGAACATCGCCATGTCCGGCCGGCCCCAGGGACCATAGACCGTGAAGAACCGCAGGCCGGTCGCTGGAATGCGATAGAGATGGCTGTAGGCATGCGCCATCAGCTCGTTGGCTTTCTTGGAGGCGGCATAGAGGCTGATCGGATGGTCGACATTGTCCCGCACCGAAAAGGGCAGCTTCGTATTCGCGCCGTACACTGACGACGAGGACGCGAAGACGAGATGCCGGCACCCATTGTGACGACAGCCCTCCAGCACATTGATGAACCCATCGAGATTCGCATCGACATAAGCGTACGGATTTTGCAGTGAATAGCGAACGCCGGCTTGAGCCGCGAGGTGAATCACGATTGGGAATCGATGCTGTTCGAACAGTGCGCTTGATGCCGCGCGATCGGCTAGATCGTGCTTCACAAAACTGAAATTCGGATCGCGCTTGAGAAGCTCGAGGCGCGCTTCTTTCAACTTGGGGTCGTAGTAGGCATTGATACTGTCAGCGCCGACCACTTCGCGACCATTAGCTAAGAGTTGTCGAGCAACATGAAAACCAATGAAGCCTGCAGCTCCGGTAACCAGTACTTTGTCGTTCGGCATCTTGTCTCCGGATCAGAGCCGCCACAGTTCGATAACGGCGGGCTTTGCGACACGATCGAGCTTTGTCTTGATGTCGAGCACGAGGCCTGAGCCATCGCGCAGCAGGCGTTGAACCAACGGCCAGCCACCATCCACATAGGGCTGATGGGCGACGGCGAGAATGATGGCATCTGCGGGCTGTAGCGCGTGCAGCTCAGTCAACGTGACCCCAAATTCATGCCGGGCATCGGCGGCGTTCACCAGCGGATCATGGATCTGCACTGTGAGCCCGAAAGACTGAAGCTCGCGAACGATGTCGATGACGCGGGAGTTGCGCGTGTCAGGAACGTTTTCCTTGAAGGTCAACCCTAGGATGGTCACAATCCCGGTCTGAGCCTTGCGCCGCAATAGCCCACGAACGCATTCGCGCGCCACTCGCTGACCCATGCCGTCGTTGATGCGTCGCCCGGCGAGAATTACCTCGGGATGATAACCAGCCTTTTCGGCACGATAGGTCAGGTAATAGGGATCGACGCCGATACAGTGGCCGCCGACAAGTCCCGGCTGGAACGGCATGAAATTCCATTTGGTCCGCGCCGCAGCCAGGACGTCGCCAGTATCGATATCAAGCGCCTGGAATATAAGCGACAGTTCGTTCATGAAGGCGATATTCAGATCGCGCTGGGTATTCTCGATGACTTTCGCAGCTTCGGCTACGCGGATCGAGGGAGCACGGTGAACGCCGGCGCTGACCACAGATCCGTAGACATCCGCCACGATCTCAAGCGTTCTGGCATCCTGCGCCGAAACCACCTTGGTAATCGTTTCGAAGCGGTGCTCCTTGTCGCCGGGATTGATCCGCTCGGGCGAATAACCGACGGTAAAGTCTACTCCAGCCTCCAGGTGAGAGTTTTGCTCAAGAACCGGAATGCAGTCCTCCTCCACGGCGCCGGGGTATACGGTTGATTCAAAAACGACGATATCGCCCCTCTTGAGCACCGCGCCCACCGACCGCGACGCCGCGATCATCGCGCGCAGGTCCGGATTCCGCGCCTCGTCAATCGGAGTTGGTACTGTGACGATGAAGAAATCGGCCTTCGCCATTTCAGCCGGGTCGACGGTAAAAACTAGCGTTTCCTGACGCAAATCACCGCCGTCAACCTCACGGGTCCGGTCCTTTCCTTCTCTCAGTTCAGCGACACGTCTGAGATCCACGTCGAATCCAACGACCGGAACTCCCGA
Source organism: Bradyrhizobium nivariense (assembly GCF_029846695.2). Lineage (NCBI taxonomy): Bacteria > Pseudomonadati > Pseudomonadota > Alphaproteobacteria > Hyphomicrobiales > Nitrobacteraceae > Bradyrhizobium > Bradyrhizobium nivariense. The sequence goes on from NZ_JARWCR020000033.1 coordinate 64,984, forward strand.
ACGTGCAAACGACACAGCCACGGGCAACCCCACGTAACCGAGCCCAATCACCGCAATTTTTCGGCCGTGCATCATAGTTGACGTCCAGTCGTCCCTTGAAATGGCTCAGGTCCTGGTGAGCACTGCTATGTGAAAGTAATTCCCTCGGCGGCGGCGCCAGCTCCTGCGAAGCGCATTCGAATCCGACAACCCGTCGCGATCACGTGCGCGGATGATCCACTGATCATAGGCAAACTTCGCGCCGCGCACGAACCCTTTCGGACTACCCCCTCGACCTTCTCGCTTCACACTGCTCGACCCGATGCCCTGAGCAGAAATCGACCGATTGGTCGATCACCACGATTCCTTTCGACGTCCGCGAGGATTTCGGCCTCCTGCGTTCGTGCATGCCCTGCGCCCATCCGTCGGCTGATGCAGATCAATCCGCGGCCATGGAGGGCCGTCCGGTAAGAAGCCTTTTAAACGCAGTCGGGACGAGCGATAGTCGCGCAAGGCGATGAGAATTGGAGCACTAGGCACGCACATCATGAACCGCGAGTTACGCCGCTCCAGGAATTGGAAGCGCTCGAGACATTATCGCGGGAGCCATCGTCGAAAGTCAGAGCCGCATAACGGCGCGATCGATCATTCCTTCTCAAGACATTCATCGAGGCTGACGACTCCTGGATTTTCGCAGTGCAAAATGCTGACTTTTGCGCCGCGCAATCATAACGTTCTGCAGGCTGGTACAAGATGGCACAGGGCTCGGTACCTCCAAGGGCACATTGATCAGACAGTCGCGCTAAGGCTAAGACATTGCGCTCTCGCCATTGAGCGCAAACAGCCAGGAAGGAACGCCGACGCCATGGACACCGGCTCTTCGATCGCGCTCCTGCTTCGCAGCGACACTCCATCGCCCGACGATTGCAACCTTGCTGAAATTCTCGACTTTTTCGGAGTTCCATGGACGGCGCTGACGGTCAGCGAAGCGAACGGGGGCAATGTGGCCTCGCTGGCGGCAAGTCATCCGCAGTTCTCCATCCTGACTTCCGCGGCCTGTCTCGCCGAAACCCTGCAGTCCTGCAAGGTCGGAACATTTCCGGCTTGGTTGGCGGCAGCAGCTTCCGTATTCGTCTATGGATTTCAAGCTGCGGATCCCTGCAGGGCTCTGCTGCGCCAGATCACGGGAGACCCCGAGGCGGACATCCGCGGCATCGACCCGCGGCTGATAACCGTGTCCATCACTGATACTTTCCCAGACATGTGCGGGCCAATGTCGGCCCTGCGTATCCAACTGGAGTCCGGCGCCGCCGATGCGGCGCTTGTGATCCGGCATGGTGCCGAATTGCAGAGTATCGTCGCGGCGTCCGAGGGACACCTGTTCGCCGAATTTGCTCATTCTGGCGTGCGCTTTTTTGTCGATGCGTCACTGGCGATGGTGGACATTCGCGAACGCGCTGCGACCTATTTTGATGTGAAGAAGCGTTTCGCCGGTGCGGTGCCAATCGTGATGTATCTGAAGTGGTCGTTCCGCGACGTCTGTTGGACCACCTCCGAAATAAACGCATGCCTGACCATCGACGATCCACTCCTGAGGCCACGGTACGGATTTCTCGATTTTGGCGAACTACTGCAGTTAGCCAACAAGCACACGTTCGCGACGACCCTCGCCTTCATTCCATGGAACTGGCACCGAACAAATCGTGACACCATTGCCGCCTTTCGGCAAAATAGCGTAAAATTGTCGGTCTGCGTGCACGGCTGCGATCACACCCGTGGCGAATTTTCAGCCCGTTCAGCCGAACTACTCGACAGAAAGCTAAGGACCGCCCGGCGTCGGATGCAGTCCCTTCTCAACAAGACCGCACTTGACTACGACAACGTGATGGTTTTCCCGCAAGGGGCATTCTCGCCCGAGGCAGTGTCGGCTCTCAAGCGAAATGGCTTCGTCGCAGCAGTGAACACCGGAGTCGCACCAGCCGACGTTGCCTTGAACGAAACGACACTTGCTGACCTCTGGAGTGTCGCCATCACCCGGTATGGGGGATTCTCGATCTATACCCGGCGGTACATTGACCACGGCATCGAAAACTTCGCATTTGACGGACTCCTGGGCAAGCCGTGCTTGCTTGTCGGGCATCACGACCTTTTCCGGGACCGCGGCAGCGAACTATCGGAGTTCGTCCGACAGCTTGCACGCTTGCGGTGGAAACTCTGTTGGCGAACTCTCGGGGACGCCGTTTGCCGGAGCTACAGCATTCGACGCGACGGCGGAACAATCATAGTAAGGATGTTTGCTGAACAACTCCGCTTCGAAAACATGGAGGCGGTGACGCGACGGATCCGGGTGGTGAAGCCGGACTCACAGATCGATTCTTTGAAAGATTTTACAGTCAACCAAGACGTCGCCGCGTACGAATACATCGATGGATGTCTTCGATTGATCGTCAATATCCCGCCCGGCAAGACGGCGGACATACGCTGCGTTTATCACGAACAGCGGAATGATTTCCTGGTTTCAGAATCGGTCTCATACCGACTTAAAGTGGCGGTTCGGCGATATCTATCCGAACTTCGCGACAATTGCAGGGCCTACCTGTTTCGTTTCGCTAGCCGGGAGACAGGCCCGTCTTCGCCAAAACCAGAATAGGTAGCCCCAAAAAGTTGAAGCTCAGCGCGGATGCAAGGATACACTCGGGTACAGAATCTTGCATATTGCGCCCGTCAAAGTGCATTCCACGATAAATCCCGCTGCGAAGCGCGCCGTGCCGAAGGTCGTCAAACCGCTTTGGCAAAGGACAGGGAACATTATGATTATTCTCGGCTTGGCTTCGGGCGGCGCTGATGGCTTTTGCGAGCCTAGGCTCCAAGTCTGATTGGAAGGCCATGCTTGCGCTGACGGCGCGGTGGACAATGCGAGAGCCAGAGTTTGAGCGAGTGGGTCTCAGCGATCGAATATCGGTGCCCGGTTGGGTCGATTTAGCGCATCGAAGCAGGCCGCCAAATATTCCGGCGCTTCCACCCTTTGGTGCAAATTTCTTGATGTCGATGATTGAGATAACCTCGCGCTCACAGCGCGGCCGCCATTTGTACCCCAGTCGCGCCGTTTCCGGATATTAGTGAGCACGAGAGGATTGGACTGATCGTCAAACCAACCAGTACCGAGAGGAGCGCTGCATTGAGTCTCCGCTTCATTGAAGCTGCGCACTTGAGACGGCGTATAGGAGAAAATGGGAAGGCTTTACGTCGACATTGAAGTTTACGCTGAGCGCATCGTTGCGACCTGGACGGAATTAGTCGACGCGGGAGAGCGCTAACATGCGTATATTGCACTTTACCGAACGTCTGGGCCCGGGAGGGAAAGAACGACAAATCGTCGAATTGTTGCGGGGGCTTTCCGCCGACCGTGACATAAAATCATTTGTGGCGGTTACAGACGAAGAGAAAGTTCGTTACGAAGTTGACCCTGAACACGCGGAAATCATTCAGCTCGTCCGGAAACGGAGGAGAGATTTGCGCCTGTTCAAGAGTTTGCACGAACTGGTGTCCAATTTGAGAATAGATATCGTTCACTCCTGGAGCCCGATGTGTTCCGTTTATGCAGCTCCGATTGCGAAACTCTGCGGCTCCGCTTTCGTTAATGGCTTTGTGCGAGACGCGCCGCCGCATCTGTCGCGGTGGGATAAAGACTATCTAATGGGCAAATTGACTGTCCCATTTTCGGATATTGTAGTCGCCAACTCGCGGGCGGGCCTCGCTGCCTACCAAATTCCCCAGCGCAAAGGTTTTTGTATCTACAATGGGTTCGATCCTGAAAGAATCTCTAAGCTAACGGATGAGGCAGAACTTCGCAGCATTCTGGGAATCTCGACACCTCACGTTGTGGGGATGGTTGCGCACTTTACGCCTAGAAAGGACTATCCAACCTTTGTCGAAATGGCATGCCGCATTTGCCAGCTTCGGGAGGATGTTACCTTTGTGACCGTCGGCACCGGACAAATGTTATCGCAGGTGCGCGATAGCGTCCCGCCGGAATATTCGTCACGCATAAAGTTTCTGGGTCTGCGGAAAGATGTAGAAAGTATCGCCAATCTCTTCACCGTGGGAGTTCTCGTTAGCCACAGCGGGGAGGGTTTTTCCAACGCAATAACCGAATGCATGGCGTTGGGTAAGCCCGTTGTAGCAACAAGGGATGGGGGCAATCCTGAATTGATCCTCGAAGGACAGACGGGATTTCTTGTGCCGCGCCACGACGCGGTAGTTTTGACTGATCGCGTGCTCAAGCTCCTCGATAATCGCGGGCTTGCTAGTGAATTCGGTATGGAGGGCCGCCGGCGTATCGAGACGTCATTCTCGCTCGATACGATGACTAACGCGTATCTCGGCCTTTATCGACGGGTGGCAGATAGGAGGGCACGCGCGACTTGAGCCAGTAAGCCATCGCTAGAGTTCCAAGCGTGGCTGCCAAGGATTGGATGCGAGGGGCGGATCGAAATGCGAAGTGATGCTCCATCTGGCCGAATGGGCTCAAATCAGCTCAGGACCGCCCCCGTTGCAAAGTGAAGGAAGAATTCAAGAGCCGGTCGGGTCAACGTCCCTCGCCTACGTCGACGATGACTGTTTTACCGGCATACTCCCGAATGGGTAGCCACTCAGCCACTGGTGGACTCGATCGAAGTGCTTCTATTCTTGGCCGTTTTGCTTACACTTGCTCAAAATGGCGCTACGATGTGATTTCTCCGATGACGCTCTGCTGCTCAATCGACAATCGATGAATGGCCGAGACACACATCGTCGTGGCAACGGCTGAACGGCCTGCTGCCTCAACAAGGGCTATGAACTGCGCGGCGATGCATCGGCGACTGCTGGCGACACAGGAAGGGGGCGGCCGATGTTTCTGACCAGCTTTGTTTTCATCGCCGGTAGCGCCTAGGCTGCTGGTCCATGGCATCAATAATACGTCAAGGCGTTGCACTCTCCGCCGCACGCTACATCGAACAGGCCATCACGATATTGACGCCGGTCGTTCTAGTCCGAACGATCGGTCCCACAGAGTTCGGCGAATATCGGCTGTTCTGGCTGCTTGTAACTACCGTAACATTGCTGTTCCCCTTTGACGTGCCCCGCAGCTTGCTTTTCTTCTTTGTCCGTTTGGATTCAGAAGGACGCCGGATTTACGTCGGGCAGACGGTGCTGTTCTTGCTCGCGACAACGACGATCGCGGCCCTTCTGATTTTTGCCTCTGGCAATGCCCTTCCCTCGGGCATGAAAAACTTGCTGCACGACCGTGGGTTTTTGCTCGTTGGTTTCCTGTTTGCCTGGAATTTGGGCTTAATGCTCGATGTACTACCCAATGCCGCAGGGCAGATTCGCTGGCAGGCACAAGCTATCGTGGCGACATCTGTGCTTCGGGCCGCGCTCATTCTTTCCGCGGCAGCATTTTTTCAAGAACTTGAACCGGTGCTGGTTGCGACATTGATCGCCGCCTGCGTGCGCCTTGGGTTTTTGGCCTATTTCATTGCACGCTATTGCGGTATTCGACTGTACCCGCTGGACAAGCCGAAAATCCGTCAACAGCTTCGGTATGCTGCTCCATTTGGCGTGGCCACGTTGCTATTCCATATGCGGAAACAGACCGAGCAATGGATTGTTGCCACGGTGTTTTCACCGACAGTTTTCGGCGTCTTTTCGATTGCAACAACGCTCACGATGCCCACTGAAGTCCTGAGATTCGGAGTGGCGAATTTGCTCTTGCCCACAATGAGCCATCTCCATGCACTTGGTGATCAAGAAAAACTGTTGCGTCTCAATAGCCAAGGCAACGTGATCCTCAGTGCGATTATATTCCCCACGATTGCAGCTTTATTCGCCTTTTCCCCTGAAATCATCCAGTTCCTGTTTACGAAGGAGTACGTGAGCGGCTCGCCGGTGTTGCGTATCTATCTGGTTCAGACCTTGGTTTATTCGATAGAAATTAGCACTCTGCTAAATGTGTTCCAACAGGGGCTGTCGAGCATGCGGTATGAAGCCCTATGTTTTCCATTCGCCCTAGTCTCCAGTTTAATCGGCATCTGGTACTACGGTTTACCTGGCGCAGCTGTAGGCTCGGTATTGGCTAGTTTGATGGTGTACGCGCTCGTTCTAAAGAGGCTTTCAGAGGTGACGAGCGTTCCTATCGGAAAATTGCAGGATTGGAAGAACCTTGGAAAACTCTGGAGCGCATCCGTAGTTTGCGCCCTTGTAGCACGTTTTTCGGCTGACCTGCTGAACCCACCGACTCCAATTGCCGCGATAGGCGGGCCTGCTGCAGTGTTGGTGTTTTATGTTATCATCTTGTTCGCGACGGGGTACCATCGAACGCTAGCTGAGATACGAAGACAATGGGGAGCTATCCGCGTTGTTTAGTTCTTCGCATGCAACACCCGATCGTGGCTCTTTGGCGTTTTTCCGCTCGAAATTTGGGGTGTCAGCAGCGAGCCCTGCTCTCATCGGGCGCGTACGATGCACCCGCACGATTATCCGAACCTACCGTTACAGGTCTTGGTAACCGCCGCCATCAGCCTGTCCCAGATGCCGGCCTTGCGCCAACGAAGCTGAGGCCGTTCAGGCGTTGAAGTGCCAGGCCTGAGGGTATCGATCTCAGAGATCGGCTAGCCCTGCCCGATCCTCTCGAGAGTTTCTGTGAGCCAGGCACAAGATCGGCGTTCTTCATCTTTGCTCTCCGCATAAGAGAACTGGAGAGGCTGGTGATGGAGCGTGGCAAGCCAAAGGTGGTGGTGCGGATTCCGATGATCTCGCCCGGGTGTACCGATTTGATCTCGCCCAGGATTCCGAGATGATCTCGCCCACCCTTCCGATTTGATGTCGCCCGGGGCGCGGGGCGTTCTGGCTGTCTGGTTTGCGGCATCGGCGAAGCCGCGTGGTCAATCTTGAATCGCGACTCGAAGGGCTTGTTTTTCTGCTGCTGCTCCTGCTGTGGGCATGTGGGCAACGCGCTTCGCGTTGTCCAAGCGTAGCGGCATGTCCACAGCGCCACTGGCTCAGGCCTTTCGGCCGGGTTTGCGGGTTCGTCGTACGCATCTGGCGTGGGCCGCAAGCTCATTGGATTATTCTGACGGCCAGCGCTTAAGCAGCTCCGGGCTTTCCTTGTACATCCGGACGAGTTCGATCAGGTTTTCGATTCCGAAGTCAGTGAAGGCCTGGATGCCATGTTCTCCGACGCCATAGACCCAGATGGCGCCGTCTTCGATCTCCATTTCATTGGCGACGTCTCGCAGCCAGTCTTCGTCTTCGTCAAGATCCTCGGCAACACGGTTAATGGTGGTGACGTGATGAACCTTGTTGACGTGCATGGTTACGCCGCTCGAGCGGGGATCGCTGATGCCGACGTCCAATTCCAGGGAAGCAGTTCGTCCAGCCGATGAACTGGATGAGCGGAGATTCGGGCAAGGACGTCGGTGAGCCATGCCTGCGGCCGACGCGCCAGGCAGGATGCTGCGCTGAAGATCGAGGTCCGGCGCGTCTTCGATCAGAACTTCCGCGTCTACGGCGTGCGCAAGTCTGGCGCAAGCTCAAGCGCGAAGGCTTCCATGTTGCCCGTTGCACGGTGTCGCGACTGATGCGGGACATGGGTTTGCAAGGGGTTATCCGCGGCAAACCGGTCAAGACCACGATCAGCGACAAGGCCGCGCCATACCCGTTGGATCACGTCAACCGCCAGTTCAAGGCGCCAAGGCCAAACGTCCTCTGGCTCTCCGACTTCACCTATGTCGCGACCTGGACCGGCTTCGTCTATGTCGCCTTCGTCATCGACGCCTATGCCCGCAGGATCGTGGGCTGGCGAGCCTCGCGCACAGCGCATGCGGGCTTCGTGCTCGATGCGCTGGAGCAGGCACTGCATGATCGACGGCCGGTCCATCGTGCCGGGCTCGTGCACCAACCATAGCGACAGGGGCAGCCAAGGCTGGATTCAAGCGGTCGTCGCAACACTCTGAGGTTGGAGGTTGCGGTGAACATTCGAAAGCGGCGATCGGCACGATCAGTACGACCGCCATTGCCATCGCCAGGGCGGCCGTCTGCTGCAGGGCGCGAGGAACAGAATAGATTCTGGCGGGCGATTGCCAGGGGGCTGAGTAGCGAAGAGGCTGCGCTCGAAGCCGGAGTGTCGCAACCTGTCGGAGCCAGATGGTTCCGAAAGGCGGGCGGCATGCCACCAGCGATGTTCAGATCTTCGGCCAGGCCGCTCTCTGGGCGGTACCTCTCATTGGTAGAGCGCGAGGAGATCGCACTCCTCAAGATGCAAGGCCATTCCATACAGGAGATTGGGCGCCGCCTCGGGCGGGCTGCCTCGACAATCTCCCGTGAACTGCGACGCAATGCGGCCACCCGCAGCGGCGGGTTGGAGTACCGGGCGACGACTGCCCAGTGGCATGCAGATCGATCGGCCCCTCGTCCGAAGCTGACCAAGCTTGCGCTCAATGCAACCTTGCGCACTTATGTGGAGGAGAGACTTGCTGGCGGCGTCGTAGCCCCGAGCGGCGCGCCCGTTCCTGGTCCCGCCGTTCCGTGGAAGGGCCGCCGGCATGGCCCACGCAAGGATCGGCGATGGGCCAAAGCCTGGAGCCCTGAGCAGATTGCCCGACGCTTGCCGATCGACTTCCCGGACGACAAGACGATGCGCATCAGCCACGAAGCTATCTATCAAGCCCTCTTCGTTCAGGGCCGTGGGGCGCTACGCCGCGAGCTGACGGCCTGCTTACGAACAGGGCGTGTGTTACGGATGCCCAGAGCGCGCGTACGCAGGCGAGGCAAGGGCTTTGTCTCGCCGGAGATCATGATCAGTGAGCGCCCCGCCGAAGCGGCCGATCGAGCAGTGCCGGGACATTGGGAGGGAGATCTTATCCTCGGTCTTGGCAGCTCGGCAATCGGCACGCTGGTCGAGCGCACGACGCGCTTCACGATGCTCTTGCACCTTCCACGGTTGGCGGGGCATGGCGAAGCTCCGCGCACGAAGAACGGGCCCGCCCTCGCGGGACATGGGGCCGAAGCCGTGCGCGACGCGATCACGCGCACCATCATCACTTTGCCCGAAGAGCTGCGCCGCTCTCTAACCTGGGATCAGGGAGCCGAAATGGCTCAGCACGATCGTCTCAAGATCGATGCGGGTATCCAGGTCTACTTCTGCGACCCGCAAAGCCCTTGGCAGCGTGGCACTAACGAGAACACCGTACGCATCCGGCGAAGGCCCCCGGCTAGGCCGCATTCTGGCGGAAGGCTGATCGCGGTTAAGCGGCGTGAGCGAAGCTCTGAGACTGCCAATTCCAAGGCAGCAGTTCGTCAATGCGCTTGGCAGGGTGATCTGGTAGGCGCGCCAGCACGTCGGCAAGCCAAGCCTGTGGATCGATGTCATTGAGCTCGGCGGTGGCGATGAGGCTGTAGATGGCAGCCGCACGCCGGCCACCTTCATCGGACCCGGCGAAGGTCCAATTTTTTCGCCCCAGGGCGACCGCCCGTAGCTCACGCTCAGCAGCATTGTTCGACATGCAAAGCCGTCCATCATCAAGGAAGCGGCTAAATGCACCCCAGCGGCTGAGGCAGTAATTGATGGCCTTGGTCGTGTCGTTGTTCCTGGAGAGCTTGGAGCGCTGCTCGCGCAACCACGCCTCCAACTCGACGATCAGGAGGCGGCTACGCTCCTGGCGCACACGCAAACGCTCCTGTGCAGTAAGACCGTTGATCTCGCGCTCGATGGCGAACAGAACATCGCTTCACCGGGCGGATACAGAACACCAACGGTTTGTTGCGGCAATACTTCCCGAAAGGCACAGACCTGAGCATCCACAGCGCCCGACGAAATATCCGCTGTGGCAGCGGCCCTCAATGCTCGACCGAGAAAGACACTGGGTTGGAAAACGCCCGCGGAGGCGCTTGACGACTTGCTACCGTGAGTGAAAAAACTGGTGTTGCGACGACCGTTTGAATCCGCCCAATACGTCTCGATCAAATACACCGAACGCCTGGCTGAAGCAGGCGTGGAGCCCTCTGTCGGCAGCGTCGGAGATTCCTATGACAATGCTCTCGCCGAAACCATCAACGGTCTCTACAAGGCCGAGGTGATCCATCGGCGCGGGCCATGGCAGCTTCGAGTCCGTCGAGCTCAAGACCGTGGAATGGGTGGATTGGTTCAACAACCGACGGCTCCTCGAGCCCATCGGCAACATCCCGCCGGCCGAAGCCGAGCAACGCTACTACGCCATGCTGGAACAACCCGCCATGGCGGCATAACTTAAACCAAATGGCCTCCGGCAAACCCGGGGCGGTTCATCATGGCGGCGGGCGCACTTCATCGCCACGCTGCTGCAGACCGCGAAGATGAATGGTCTTCGAGTTCACGTTAGACCATTTCTGTGAGACTTGATCAACGGTGATAGGCATCCAGATAACGCAACCGCGCCAAGTTGATCATCATCGCAATGATCGGAAATACATACATGTTGTCAATTGTTGGAAAAATTTCACGCTCGGTCGCCATACCAACTCCAAATCCGAGGATGCACGCGAACAGAGCCCAATATAGGTCACTATTCAACCTCCGCCCAACTCGCCAGGCGACAGCCACTCCAACAAAAAGGAAGATCATAAGCACACTGGAAAAAATGGCCCCGCAATCGATAAAGAAATTGATAATTGCATTATGCGCGTGACCCATGTGCAGCAAAGCTCCTGTGTCCCAACTTTGGCTCGTCACTATTCCGTAGCGACCAGCGCCAAACAGGAACAGGCCGATATTGCTCGTCCATTCATTCAGCAGAGGAGCCCAGATGTAATCAACACGGCCCGTCAGCAAGGCATCGGCCGAGAAGTCGGAACCGTTTTTAAACCCGATCGAAAGAAGAGCGTCCATGGTTGGTCCGCCCCACAGGACCAATGTGATGCCAAGCACCGCAGCGCCAAGAATCAAAATGCCAAATCTGCGTCTCTGAATCAGAAGCAGGCAATACGACACTGTTACCGTGACAAGCGCGCTGCGTGACCCGAGGAGAAGAATTGCCAGAAGCGATAGACCGAGAGGTACGATCCAGAGAACGCCGCGCGTAAGAAATCGATAGAGCAACAAGGGCGCACAACAGATGTACATAGTTCCAATCGTATTGTAATGGACACCAAAATAGGTTGCGCACAACTCATTCATTCCACCTCGTTCCCGGCTGTCTTCAGCAGCTAGGTTAGCCATTTCCTGCTGGCCGCCTGAAAGCAGAACGGATGGATTCATCAGGATAAGTATGATGAAAGCGACCGAGAACAACAATGTTGAGAGGCAGATCACCGTCGTGATCCTCTCAAGCTCCTGAAAGGAGCACATGCGCTTAAGAGTAAAGAGAAACCCTAAGATATAGAAAGCCGGAACGATACAGGATGACAGTGTGAAATCTAGATAGGACTCGTGAAAAGAATTAGGGAGCCGACTATGAAGGAGCGGAGCATTCGGGATTGATCGAATGAGGGCAATTGTAAAAGTTGCGAAGTACAGGAGAAAAATTCTGATGGATCTTTGCTCAATCTTGTCCGTCGCGTGCAAGGGCGCGCTTTGGAACACCAAATAGGCGAAGACTACCGCTGATAGCAGGTTGAACGGCTTCAACCCTTGGATACCGAGCAGATTGTCATCGAGAAATGGTACCCGCTGGAATGGCAACACAAAAAGGAAAAAAAGAAAAAAAAATCTTCCGCTTTGCGCGATTGAATGCGCGATCGTGGGATGATACGGGGGGCGGCCGCTATAGCTCAATAAATCACTCATAACGCACCGGACTTTTTGTTCTAGCGCGGCCGGACCCAGCCGCGCCGGTGAAGTTGCGCACCATGAGTCAGAGGGGCCGTGGCGAGGCTCCAGGCGGTGCCGCCCTAGTTGTTATTGTCATATTTCGAAAATTGGCGGCAACAGTCTCGGGTGCTCGACTCCGATAGAGTCCATACTCCCAATAGGTGGGATCCCCAAAGCCTAAGGGGCCCTGATAGTTCACAACCTGAGTACCATTCATCCAGACGCCCAAATACCCGCTACTGTTATTGGATACATTGGCCGATATTTTAGTATCGTTGTACTGACCAGCTTGGATTGGATTGGGGTCGGTCCAGAGCGTGAGATGCGTAAGGTTGCGGGCCGCGTTGCTCGGATTCAGACCCGTGGGGCAATATAGAGCGTTAACTTGCAGATGGTCGCCAACAAGATTGATATAGAATGGAGGCGAGGTAGGCACACCACCAACGGTGTCATCATTGTGCAGTTGGCCAAGGATGAAGTATGATGATGCCGTGTTTGTAAATGACCCATTGGGCCCATTTGGCTCCACCATAAACTCATAGCTTATGTTGATAGGAGTTCCGACCGGAATTCGTGTATCGTTTTCAATTTCGGCGCGATCGACAGGTCCAGAATCATACCATGCTTTATCACCCGGTTGGACTTCGAAGCGCAGCGTTTGTGGGTCAAGATTGGTCAGACTATAGCTCTTGCCCGCCGTCTGAACTTGGTAGCTGTCGCCACCGATATCAAACCGCGTTTTTGGTGTCGCGGAAAACGACGTAATCGACGGGACAACCGTTCTACTTGCAGGCCGCGTTGCTTCGATCATATCGCCTGCCGCATCTGTACCCGTGGCAGCAAAGCTATGAACGTCGGATGGGCCTGCCCCCACAAACTTCCAGGGATCACTTGCATCCGCTGTCGTCGTGGCGATGAACGCGGCAAGAACAGTTAGCAGCACTTTCATCGCTATTCCTCTTGCCCGTTTCTTACTTAGTTGTCGGAGCATGACAGCAACGCTCTATCGTGAAATTCGATCAGCGTACTGCCGCAAAAATGTTTCGCCGCTTGTGAAAAGAGCTCGCTCAAATCCCGATACAATTTCTCGACTGATTCGACTGTCGGAAAATAAGGACTTCCGCCAGGCATGAGCTCCGAGGAATGCGTCATGAATTCTACATAAGGCCGATTTTGCGAGATCGTGATGTCGAGAATGCGCAGCATCGACGTCAAATTCGACCCATTCGGTCGCAGCCAATCCAGAGGCCAAATGTAGCGCCGGGCCCTATCCGGTAAGTCAGATATGTCTTCACAAGATTGGGTCGCTCGGGTCAGAAAAGCGGGCGATCGGTTGATGATCGTCATTGGAACCTCCAGTAGCGAAGACCTTCCCCGAAGCGCGATATTTCCCTCACTCATCCAATAATGCTGCTCAGGAAATCCTCGATAATCGGTCCCTCCCGCACCGACCGGATCTCCCTTGGTGCTGCGCCAATCCACGTGAGGGGTTACCGAACAGTCGACTCTAAATCCCAAATCTCTCAAAACATTAGCGTAGAATGCATTGAGGGCCCAGCGGCCCGATCGATGGCTCAGCATCTTGACGCCAAACACGTCCTCAAGAAGATGCATCTGATATTCAATTTTCTTCCGGATTTCATCTTCTGGATACTCGACTAGAAACGGCTGGCACCACGAATCATTGCTGGTCAAGCGATAGCTTGGGGGTGAATTCCAAGCGTGCACATGCATCCCGATTTCGCCGGCACCTCGTGCGATTAGATCGCGGCCAAATTCAATAAAACCACGATCATTGGCCATTTCAAAGTTCACCAGGTAGGTGGGCTTCAGTCCGAAGTTCTCACATAGCGACTGAAAGCGAGGAAGAAAGGAAGCATTGCGAGTTTCGACGCTTGAACGCCTACTCCAAATGTCATCACCCTCTGTATCGATTGTAATAAGAAAGCTTCTCAAGAGATCTACTCTACCTTAGCAGCACGTCGACGTCGCTACTGTCCGATCACTGTGCGGGGAACTTGGCAGAGGCCGGCAAATTGCTAAAGGGACGCATCTAGCACTTGCCACTCAGTCACTCCGTCTTAGCTAAAATCACTACACACTGGGTCACTGGATGGAAATTAGCAATAAATGGGTAACCAGGATGGTCCATTGAACCTCGGCGACACCGGGACTAGAGCTCGATAAAAGCTGTGGGTGTCAGGTGCGAATTCTCTCGATAGATTTTTACATTCCCTATCTCCTGAAGGACGAGAACTATCCGGTCGGCGGGTGGGCCATCGAACTTTCGACATGGCTTCGCGCGCTTGAAAATGCCGGCCACGAAGCCGCAGTCCTTACCTGGAAAGGCGCTTTGGCCCACGTTGGTTCGAACCCGCCAATAAGACTTATCGAGACCTACGATCCGACGCAGGGGGTACGGGTTGCGAGGTGGTTCTATTCATTTATTCCCAAACTATTAGCAGCCGCCCGCGCCTACCGTCCGGATGTCATCATCCAGGGCGCACGCGGGCTGGGCACCGCCGTCATGGCTTTCATCGCCGGCCGATTGGGAGTTCCGTTCGTTTACCGCGTTGTAAGCGACGCAGACGTCGACGAACGATACAAAATCGGTCTTCGACAGTTTGAATGGTTATCCTATTCTTGGGCCCGGCATCGAGCAGCCGGATTTCTCTGTCAGAATCAGTATCAACGCGACAAGTTGGCAGCGCTTTTTCCCGGAAAGCCAATTCATGTCCTTCATAACCCTATTGCCGTCGCGGAGAACGCGACCGCTCCTTTGCCACGCGCAGAACGCAGATATGTCGCGTGGCTTGGAGTCTTTCGCTATCCAAAGAACTTGCCATTACTTTTTCGGATCGCTCAGGAACTTCCCGCCGTCGAATTTCGCGTGGCCGGAATGCTGTCCGAAAATGCTGATCAATCGACGATGGACGCCGTGAATGGCTTGCGCCATCTTCCAAATGTGGAAATGGTTGGTTATGTCCGGAGGGCCGACATTCAATCGTTCCTTTCGGAAGCGGCGATGCTTCTCTGCACATCGCATTACGAGGGCTTCTCGAACGCTTTCCTGGAGGCTCTGACCGCGGGCACACCTGTCGTGACGCGCCGGTCTGTCGATCCGGATTCGATCGTCTTGCGTCATGCCCTCGGTGCATCAGCTGCGGACGAGTTGGAACTCTGCAGATCCGTGAGGGCAATTTGGGACACCGACGCGGACGATTACAACGCGCTCGCGCAACGATGTCAGACCTATGTTAAGGCCAATCACTCGCCAACGGTAAAAGCTAGTGAGTTGATTGTCGCTTTGACGCCTCTTGTTGCTAAGTCAAAAGCAGCGCGACTACGTGATCACGATCTACTGCCAGTGTGAGCGCTACGCGCCCGAAGTGGAGCGCCGCGTCGAATCGCAGACGTGGCGTGATCGTAGCTGAACGAAACTCGGAAGAATCACCGCCCGTTAGGGGTACCGCGACCTTGAGATGTTGTTCGCCGGACTTGGTTTTTTGACCGCGATTCTTTCGGTCAAGTTCGGCCGCCAGGATTTCTTTCATCGTCTCCTGCTTGAACGCTGACGCTTCGATCGCTCGTCCGTTATGTGGAAATGATTTGCGCCGCCTCAATTCAAAGCGCCTCGCTCGGGCTTGGTCAGTGTCTTAAATCGAATAGTTTTTCATAAGCACTTAGAAGGCTTACGGCCCCGTGGTCCCAAGCGAGCACGTCATAGACTCTTTTCTGGCCGAATACGCCCATATGGTCACGCCGCACTGGATCATCCAGAAGCTCCAGTATCTTGTCGCCGAACTCCGCAGTATCCGCATTCTGTACATACAGAGATGCCTCTCCGGCCGAAACGCGCCCTTCGGTGAGGTCAAATTGGACGATAGGCTTACCCAAGGCCATATACTCCATGACCTTGATCATCGTTGATTTGTCATTCATCGCGCTAGGGCGGTCCGGATTTACGCAGAGGTCTGCTGTCGAGAGTATTGTGAACAGCGTGGCGTCATCAACACGGCCGGTGAATGTGACCAATTCATCCAGCTCAAGGGCCGCGGCAAGTTTCTTGACCTCGTCCAATTCCGGCCCATTCCCGACAATGACGAATTGGACATCATCTCGATTTCGCTCCCCGCGGATGTGGCTGATTGACTGCAATAGCAGATCAAGCCCCTCCTGCTTTCCAATAACCCCCACATACGCGACCAGGAATTTTCGCCCCTTCTTCCAGGCCGGGTCTGATGGAAGTGATCGAACGCGCGCAAGATTTGGACCGGAACGCACAACGAACACACGTTCCGGATTCATTCGCCCTCGTTCAAGGGCAATGCTACGATATGACTGATTTGTTGCTATCGATACGTCAGCTAATGCGAATGTAACACGCTCAAGCAAGACCATGGTCCGCCAGAGGAGGCCACGACGTCCAAATTTTGCTTCGTAAAGCTCCGGGCTGATATCGTGCTGATCGAAGATAAACGACTTTCCGAAAAGAAACTTGTAAAACGCACCAACTACAAAAATGAGATCCGGAGGGTTGCAAGCGTGGATTACGTCAAAGCCGCGCGTTGCGAGTATCTTCAAACTCAGCGCAAACTCCCAAAATAGTGCCGCGCTGTACTCGGCAAGATAGCCTAGCACCCCACGTCCTTCTTTCGGCAGCCAGTGGCGATAGACCGCAATTCCCTCGATCAGTTCAAATGAGGCCGTTGCCTGCGGTCCCTTGGGACAAATTATCGACACTTCATAGCCGTGCCGTGCCAATGTGCAGGCTTCCGACCACACTCTGCGATCGAATGGTACTGGAAGATTTTCGACGATGATAAGCACGCGGCGGCGCGCTGAGCCATTCATCACGGATTGGGCAGCCTGCGCGGCGTCAACGGGTCCCGCAGAAGTATCGACGTCCGAACGAGCCAATTCGTACTGTTCGCTCGTAGCGCCGGTCTCCCCTGGTGGTTTCGCTATCACGGCTTGATCAGGTTCGCTTGCACTGCGATCGTCACGAAAGAGTGTTAACATCGATAACCCGCCTAGTGCGTAACGCCATTTGTCTCGCCCATCCTCTAGTATCGATGACAAGGTCGAACAGCTCCGACTCGGCCACGGATTTGGAGACTAGAAGCTTGCGGAGTGCAGGCAAATTGGAGAACGCGTAGCCGAGATTCTGGCCTAACAATCTGGACGGTTCGACGTGGGGATCGTAGATCGACAACCCGATATGCGACTGAAGGAATTTGCGAGCCAGGTCGATATTGGGGCTCTCGCGAAGATCATCGCTGTCCTCTTTGAAGGAAAGCCCCAGCATAAGCACCTGCCCGCCGGCCCGAACTGCCTTCACGCAATTCTCAAAGAGAAAGTTCTTATGCGCGTCATTCGACCTCAGAACCGAATCCACCAGATGGGTATGTGCCCCGACGTCGCTTGCGATGTATTGGAGCGCGCGAACGTCTTTCGGCAGGCATGAGCCGCCGAATGCGCCACCAGGCCTCAAATAGTAGGGTGAGATGTTGAGCTTCGTGTCAGAGATGAAGATCTCGTGAACTTTGGCTGCGCTGATATTGAGCTTATCGCAGACGCGACCAACCTCGTTTGCAAACGCAATCTTCACTGCGTGAAACGCGTTGTCGACGAATTTTGTCACCTCTGCCGCACGATAAGTCGTATAGAAAACCGGCGCTTCAATCCTGGCATTCAACTCGTCAAGAGCCGTGCACCGTTCTCCGTTCTTGGTCCCAATCACGATCTTCGGTGGATGGAAGAAGTCTTCGATTGCGACAGATTCACGCAAGAATTCTGGATTGTAGACAAGCTCGACTAGATCCATCTTGCCTTCCAGTGCGTCCTCGAAAATCGGGAGCACCAGTTCCTCGATCGTACCGGGCCGCATCGTAGAGCGAAATACGATGGTCAGCGGCATCGCTCGAGCGGGGCCGACCAACTCCGCAATCTGACGGGAAACCTCCACGATAAAGCTCATATTGTGAGATCCGTCCGGCGCACTAGGCGTTCCCACACAGACTATGGCCATGACGCAACTGTCGAGATGTTGGCTCACATCCTTCGTTGCGCTCAGTAGACCCTTCCTAACCGCACGGGCCACGAGGTCTTCGAGGCCAGGCTCGGTGATAGGCGACTTACCGGCATTGACGATCGCCACTTTTTCGTTGCTAACGTCAACGCCAATGACTTCGTGGCCATCCCTGGAGAGGCAGGCGGCCGCAGTCATGCCGACGTAACCAAGTCCAAAGACCGCTATCTTCATTGTAGTCCCTCACTTCCACTGCCCTTAGTGTAGCGTTGGGGCATGCCGAGCAAGGGGGGCAAAAGGGCTGCTGCCGGCGGCTGATTGGGTACCCATTTGTGAGTACTCGGTGACAAACTAATTGTACAAGCCAATTGCCAAGTACCGCACATACAGCATCGAGTTCAAACGCCAAGTCGTTTAGGAGTTTCTCGCCGACGGGACGCTCCATGGTCTGTCGAAGCGCCACGATGGCTGGTGAAACCTAGCGTCTGGTATCCGACTCCAGAGTTTTTGATTGTTCCGTGTTCGGTGAAATCGATGGTCTGATGGTGGACAGCTCCACCGTTGACAACCGCGAAGCCAAGGAGGCGGCCACAACGAATGCGATTGCGGCTGTAGACGCGCGACAAAGCCCTGATGAATTCGCGCGAAAGGAAAACGATCGCATATGACCTCAGCTTCTTCCGATGTGACGTGCCGGCTCCGGTCTTCGGTCGGCCTTGAATGAGTTCCGGCGCTCCGGCAGCGGAGTTGTGGCCTTCAGCAACGAGTCAGGCTCATGTCTTGGTTTGACATGACCGCATTGTGAGATGTGCTCAGCTGCAGCTGGCTTCCTCGAGGCAACAGAGCGGAGGGGTGCGAGCCGAGACCGTCGAGAAAACGGAGTTGCAGCTGCTGTTTGCCGCCAAGATTGATTGCCGCACTGCGGTGCTGCAAAGTCGCGGTGCTTGCCGTCTTTTTGCTAGTCCTCGGCGCCTCTCTTTCCGCCTATCTGCTTGTCGGGCGGCGTTACGACGCCGAGGCGCTGGTCTTGGTTGGCTGGTGTCACCGAGCGCTTGCGATCCCGCAGCATCACCGACCCTGCCGGTATCGATTCGCTCGCCGGAATTGCCGAGACGGACGACGTTGTGCGCGAAGCAGCGAACAAGGTCGGCCTTCAGCGCCTTTTTCCTGACCTCGACCGGATGCAGCCGAACGGCGGCCCCCTGATTTCAATCTTGCACGACGCGGCAGCTAAGCTAGGTCTTGAGGGTTTGCTTCTCGCTGATCAGACCCGACGCAAGGACAGCATCCTGATTTCGATGCTGCGGCGCGTTGAACAATCAGAGGGCAAAACCGACCTTCTGAAGATTTCATTTCCTCACCACGATCCGGTGATCGCCTCCCGAGGTGGGAGGCGGAGCTTCTGGCTTTCGTCCGCGTGATTTTTTGACCAGATAATAAGTGCGGAGGTATTTCGACCTGTGTACCCCAAAAGAGCGTAGATCATAACCCGTGTTCTTCAGCAACACGCGCGCGCAATCGGCTATCTTGAATGAACGCACGCTGACGGCCTTCAAACCAGGAGCCAACATGGCGACGAATAACCATTATCGTGAGGACGTCGAAGCTCAGATCGCGAACGACGGCCCGTCGCTCGCGGTCATCGGCTGCGGCTACTGGGGTTCGAAACACATCCGTGTCGCCTGCGATATACGCGGCGCGAGGATGGCGATGGCCGTTGATCCGCGACCTGACAGATTGGAATATATCCACTCACAGTATCCTTCTGTCGCTGTTTCGCGTAATATCAACGCGGTACTGAATAGCCCTTCTATAGACGCAGTCATTCTTGCCACCCCTGTAGAGACGCACTTTGAATTGGCGCGGGCGGTACTCCAGGCCGGAAAGCACGTGCTCGTCGAGAAGCCGATGGCCATGACGAGCGCGGAATGCCGCGAGTTGAATGCGATCGCCGAACAGCGCAAGCGAGTTCTGATGGTCGGGCACACGTTCGAGTATCATCCGGCCGTGACTGCCATGCGCGAGATGATTCAGAGCGGCTCTCTTGGCGAGCTTTACTACATCGACTCGCGGCGCCTGAATCTCGGTCTCTACCGGCATGACGCCAATGTCCTTTGGGACTTGGCGCCGCACGACCTCTCGATCATCTACTTCCTACTGGAGGAGGTGGCGCAAAACATCGGCGCTTGGGGTTGCTCGCACGTTCTGCCCAGCGTCGAGGACGTTGTTTACGCAAAGCTGGGCTTCAAAAGCGGCCCGACCGCCCATGTGCATGTTTCCTGGTTGGACCCGGTCAAAGTGCGCCAGATCACGATCGTCGGAAGCGAGGCGATGCTGGTGTTTGACGACGTGCAGCCGTCCGAGAAGGTGCGCGTTTACCAGAAGCGCTTCACGCCGCGGATAAACGGCGACTCCTACGCCGACTTTCAGTCAGCCTATCATCATGGCGACGTTCATATCCCCGCGATATCCAGCACCGAACCGCTGAAACTCGAGATACTCGACTTCGTCAATGCGATCGTGACCGGGGAACGGCCGCGCGCGGATGGATTGCATGGGCTGCGCGTTGTCGAAGCGCTCGAGGCGGCATCGGCGTGTCTACGGCGCAAGCAGCAACGCCGTACCAACGGTAAGGATCAACCGGCGTTTCGGCGGCGGAACGTGTCGGTGGGAGGTCCCGAAATTGCCGTCACATGAAGCCACGCGACGGAAGGCGCTTCTGCGGGAATTTGGCAAACGGGCGCTCGACCTCGCGATCAGCGTTCCTGCGATCGTGGTGCTGACCCCCGTCTTCATAGTGGTGTGGATTGCAATCCATCTCGACAGTCCCGGACCCGCGGTCTTTTGCCAACGTCGGATCGGGCGAGGCGAAAAACCGTTCAACTGCTTCAAATTCCGGACGCTCCGCCACAACGCCGACCAAAACGTCCATCGCGAGGCGATCCGGCGGGCTTGGGCGAAGGAACCCCTCTCGAACGATCCCGATGCCCCGTACAAGCTGACAGACGATCCTCGCGTGACGCGTGTGGGGGGAGTGCTGCGAAGAACCAGCCTCGACGAGCTGCCTCAACTCCTCAACGTACTGAGGGGCGAAATGAGCATCGTCGGTCCGCGGCCAGCGATTCCTTATGAACTCGAACACTTCCGGGACTGGCACCACAGACGTCACATTGTGAAGCCCGGCATCACTGGAATTTGCCAGGTCCGCGGCCGGGGTCGTGTCTGCCCCGAGGTAATGCTCGAGATGGATGTCGAGTATGCAATGAATTGGACCTTGTGGACCGACCTGAAGTTGATTGCGCTGACGTTTCCCGCGGTTTTGCGGGGGCGCGGTGCCCGATGAGGTTCTCGAGTGACAGAGCTGGATTCTCGTGAGGTTCGACAAATGCAAATTCCGTTCGTCAATCTTAAAGCGCAATATGAGACGCTAAAGGACGAGGTGGCCGAAGCAATTCGGGGCATTCTCGATTCCGCGCAGTTCATAGGCGGTGAGACGCTTGCCTCGTTCGAAAGAGATTTCGCCGCGTATTGCCAGGTGCGCCATGCGCGCGGTGTGGCGAACGGCACGGACGCGCTTCATCTGGCGCTGCGGGCCTTGGGTATTGGTCATGGAGACGAGGTGATCACAACCGCCCATACCTTCATCGCCACCGCGGCCGCCATCGTTGCGACGGGAGCGCGGCCCGTGTTCGTCGATATCGATCCGGATACCTCCACCATCGACCCCAGGATGGTCGAGCGCGGCCTAACGGATCGTACAAAAGCGATCGTCCCAGTTCACCTCTTCGGCCAGCCGGCTGATATGGGTCCAATCAAGGACATCGCACAGCGGCGCGGCCTCTATGTCGTAGAGGACGCCGCCCAGGCGCACGGCGCGGAATATCAGGGGGTCCGAACCGGGGCGCTCGGCGATATCGGATGTTTCTCGTTTTATCCAGGGAAGAACCTCGGGGCCTATGGCGACGGCGGAGCGATCACCACCAACAATGCCGCGATCGCCGAGCGGATCGAACGACTGCGTGACCACGGTCGAACCAGCCACTACAACCACGCCGAGATCGGGTTCAACAGCCGACTCGACGCCCTCCAGGCGGCAATCCTGCAGGTCAAGCTCCGCCGCCTGGATGAATGGAACGCCAATCGGCGGCGCGCTGCAGAGTGGTACACCGCGGAGTTGGCGCAGTCGGGGATCAAGACGCCGTTTGTTCGAAAGGGATCGACGCACGTCTACCATTTGTATGTGATCGCCACGAACAAGCGGGACGCAATACGCAACAAGCTCGACGAGGCCGGCGTGGCGACCGGGATCCATTATCCGGTGCCGCTCCACCTACAGCCTGCTCTCGCTCATCTCGGCTACAGGCAGGGTGACTTGCCGTACTGCGAAGCGATGGCCGCTCAATCACTGTCCCTGCCCATATTCCCCGAGCTCGCACACGATCAGGTGCGCGGTATCGCCGCGATTGCGCGCGCTGCGGCCGAGCAGGACGGCCACGAGAAATTGGGGCAGGAGTCAACGTATTCGCGCGCTGCTCTGCGCGCAGAGGCCGCGAAGGAGCTGCGATGACTCGAATCAGTGCGTGGGCGGTCGTCGAGACCGAGGCGATCGGTGAGGCCGTGACGATCGCCGAGTTCGCCGTGGTGCGGCCTAACGTTACGATCGGCAACGGTGTGATCATTCACCCGCACGTGGTGATTGAGAGCGGCGCAAGAATCGGGGACAATGTCGAAGTCTTTCCGGGAGCCTATATCGGCAAGGCGCCCAAAGGGGCCGGTGCGCTGTCGCGCCCGCCGCATTTCGAGGCGTGGGTCGATATCGGCGCCGATTGTTCTATCGGACCGCACGCGGTAATTTTCTACGACGTCTCGGTCGGCACGGGGACTCTGATTGGTGACGGCGCCTCGATCCGTGAACAATCGCGGATCGGCTCGAAGAGCGTCATCGGGCGTTACGTCACGGTCAATTACAACACGCGAGTCGGCGATCGCGTCCGGGTGCAAGATCACACCTGGTTGGCGGGCAATATGACGATTGAAGACGACGTGTTCATTTCGGGCTGCGTCGGCACTTCGAACGACAATGCGATAGGCCGCGACGGCTACGACGGTTCGCCCATGCTCGGGCCCCACATCGCGCGCGGCGCCGCGATCGGCGTGGGAGCCAACCTACTGCCAGGCGTCAGAATCGGCGTTGGCGCCGTCGTCGGCGCCGGCGCCGTGGTGACGAAGGACGTGCCCGACGGTTCGCTCGTGATGGGCGTCCCGGCGGAGTTACGACGATGGCTCAAAGAGGTTAGCGGCGCAGACCTGTGACTAGCTGGCAGTTCGTGCCAAACGTCGAGGGAACACCAATCGTGAGGATCCTCTGTGTCACTAACATGTATCCGAGTCCACACAGGCCGGGCTCTGGAGCCTTCGTGTGCCATCAGGTAGAGCAGCTGCGACGGTTCGGCCACACGGTCGACGTCGTCGATATTCTCGGATCCCAGTCCAAGATGAATTACCTGAGGTGCGCTCTTGATGTCATGCGAATGACCCGCGCGGTGGCATACGACGTCGTCCATGCCCATTACGGTTATTCGGCATATCCTGCAATGTTTCGTTCGCAGGCGCCCCTCGTCATCACGCTACACGGGACCGACGTACTTGGAAATATCTTTGAAAGGCTGTGCACGCGGGCTGTGTCGCATTTCGCCGATGCCATCATCGTCGTTTCGGAGGGGATGCGGAGACGGATTCCGGGAATCGTGATTCCCTGCGGGGTCGACCTCGACGTATTCAAGCCGTACGATCGCGATAAAGCACGAGCGCGGCTGCAGTGGCCAAAAGACAAGTATATCGTTCTGTTTCCGTTTGATCCGGCGCGCCCTGAGAAGAGATATGATCTGGCGCGAGCCTCAGTCGAGCGACTCGTGCAGGAGGGCGTCGACGCAGAATTGATGACCGTCTTCAATTTGGCGAACGGCGAAATGCCGTGGTGCTACAGCGCGGCCGACGCCATGCTTCTCTGCTCGGATCGTGAAGGGTCGCCGACCTCTATCAAGGAAGCTCTCGCGTGCAATCTTCCGGTGGCGGCGACGGAGGTCGGCGACGTCGGCGAGCTGTTAAGCGGCATCGCGGGAACGCGGATCTGTCCGCCGGACGCCGGCACGATTGCTCGCAACCTACGAGAGGTTTTTGACTGGTCGCGGAGCAGCGAGTTCCGGGGGCGAGCGGCGATGGCGAGGTACGACCAGGCCCTCACCGTGGAAAAGATCGTCGGGGTATATGCCGACGTTCTCTCCAACTTCAGGGCAAAGGCGGTGGGCAGGCGTTTGCTGCGGAGCGGATGACGATAATGCGACGGCATGGACCTTTACAGGCGAGCGGAGCAGCTCCCGACTGGGATGGGCGGCCGAGTTAGTTTCGAAACGAGCGCGCTCGTTCGTCCGTTCATGTAACCTGCCGACCTATCCCCCTTGACCGGCCATACCAACGGTTCATCGATCGGTCGAAAGACGGCACTCGCGCACGCACCGACGCCGGCCTTAGAAAAGGCACTTTTGGCAACTGCGAGCCGTAGCTTCTTGCAGATGCCGCTGCGGCGTCTGCAGCGGCGGTCGCCTCAACGGTAGCGGGCGGCCTCTCCGAAGACCTGCGGCGGTGTCAGCCTGCTGTCGGCCGTGTTAGGCGCGAAGCATCTTTCGACGGCTTCCGATGTGGTCGTCTCGCAAGAAGCGCTTGCGCTGCCAACTGCACCCCACTCAATCGAGCAGCGAAGGAAACTTCTGTGTCATACGCACTGCACACCCCAATGCGGGGAAGCGCGAATTGGCCTAGACGATCGCCGGTTATCTGATCGTGTCGTGTTGTTACGGCGCTCACATATCCCGTTTCCTTGGCGAGATACTCTTCACGCAGACCGCATGCGCCGGGGGTTCCATAAGGATAAGCGAGGTGCCTAACAGGCAACTGAAGTAGATTCTCCAGATAATTGCGATTGTCGACCAACTCGGCTCGCGCTGAAGTCGCGTCTAGGTCTGAGAGCGCTTGATGTGAGGTTGTGTGCCCGCCAATTGATGCGAGAGGATGACGCGCCAGACTTTGGAGCTCGCGCGGATCCAGGAAATATCGGTCATTCAGCGCCGACAAAGAAATGCCAGCGTTTTCGAATGTCGTCGCAAGCGCTGCGGCCCGTTTATAATCTTGGTGCACCCACTCTATCACTTTGCTCAGAGCGGCTCGCTTGCTCCGCAGGTCAGGGCAACGGAACCGCGCATCCATTGCGTCAATCGTTACGGCTTCTCTTGAGCGAATTAGTTCGCGTACTCCCAGCCACCAGCAGTACATGGTCCGCGTTAACGCGGTGGTCGGCACGTACATCGTGAATGGAGCGTTGTAGCGCTCGAGGATTGGAAGAGCCACCGAGACATTGTCCCGGTACCCGTCATCGAAAGTGACGACCGCATAGCGGCGCGATTGATCACCTCTGGCCAAGCGCTGAAGGCACTCCTGGAGGCTAACGATCGCCCATCCTTCCCGTTGCAGCCAACTGAGCGAATATTCAAAAAGTTCAACCGAAGCGCCGGTGATCAATTCCGACCGACAATCCCGCTGAATCTCGTGGAACATCAAGATGACCGCCCTACCGGCGAACAATGTGCGACAAATCGAAAGAAGTCCAAGACCCCTAACTCCATAAAACAAGCCACTCTTTAACAGCTGCTTCACTTGAGGCCACCTCCACAGCAGAAATCCGTTGAGCCAAGGCCGTCTAATATGCTGACGAAAACGCCCCGCGCTGCCTGTCTACAGGATTGCTGCAGAGAGTGGTGCGCGGCCGGATCCGCCAAACTGGAAGCAAAGCGCTCAGACTTGCGGATACCCGCCGGCATTTGCGTCCGCCGGCGGTTCATGGATGAGCTACAGATACGGAAGTTCACACCACAAGACCGCAAATGTGCGGCGGTCGAGACGCCGAATGGACCGGGGGCATCAAATTCAACCATCTGTCCGCCTGATACAATCGAGCTGCGCGCGTGCAACTTCGACGCAAAATGTAGCTAAAGAGTTGAGAATAGACACACTTGGATCGAGCGCAACCGGAGAACATAGGGACTACCCAATTTTGAGTAAGATCCTGCCGGCGACGAAACATAATCGAAAGCCAAATGATAGCGATAATGAAAGAGCCGGTCCCGATTGTCTGAACAAAAATTCCGCGTCGATAAGTGGAGACTCTGCCGGTGTTAGGCCGCCGCGCGGAGCGGAGGAAGATCGAAGTAGGCTTGATCCGGGGTGCGGTCGTCAAGG